>NZ_CAKKMM010001432.1:0-1276 GCF_918698205.1 Microbacterium sp. Bi128
CCTACATCCGTGCCCTGGCCCGCGACCTCGGCGATGCTCTCGGCGTCGGCGGCCACCTGACTGCACTGCGGAGGACTCAAGTGGGTCCATACACCCTTGATCAGGCACATACGCTCGAACAATTGGCCGAGACGCTGGACGTACTGGAAATCTCGGACGCCGCCCGGGCGCTGATGCCGAACCGTGAACTCAGCGAGGCGGAAACCACTGAGATTTCCTTCGGCCGCAGGATCGGAGCCGGAGCAGCGGCAGGCACACCGGAGGCAGCGACCGCGGACAAACCGGCAGCGGCGTTCGCGCCGGACGGTTCGCTCGTGGCCCTCCTGGCCGATGCGGGAAGCTACGCCAAACCAGTGCTCGTCTTCGCGCCGGATAACGAAAAGCCCGGCAATGAAAAGCCCGGCAATGAAAAGCCCGGCAACGGCAAGCCGGCCACAGATAAGCAGGCAACAGATAAGCAGCCCACAGAAAAGCTGGCCGGCCAGTAGTGGACGCGTATTTCTACATCATTCTGGTGGTTGGCCTGCTCTCCAGCATCATCTGCGTCGTCGCGGGCCTCCTGAAGAAGGCGCCCAACGACACGACGATATTGTCGGTGGCCGCCGTCGAACTTGCCCTTCTGGTCTATCTGGGGGGTTCGATTGTCCGGGTGGCCAGCGGCGAGCGGATCGCGGGGGAGGCTTGGGAGTTCTGGGGCTATCTGGCGACGGCGCTGATCCTCCCGATTGGGGCCGTGTACTGGTCCATCCTGGAGCGGACCCGCTGGAGCAACTTTGTCCTGGCCGCCGTCGGCGTCACCGCCCTGGTGATGGCGGCGCGCATGAACCAGATCTGGTATTGAGATGGAAGAGGCAGAAAACGTGAGCGCAAACTCCCCGCACGACGGCACCGGAAACCCGGCGGCGCCGGCGTCCCGGACCACTGGGCCGGCGGACGCTGGATCCGCCGACACTGCGCCGGCGACGACCGATACCCGCAACACCGGGTCGGGACGGCTGCTGATTGCTGTCTATGCCATCTTCGCGATTTCGGCGACGGCCCGGGCCGGCTACCAGATTCTCACCAAGTTTTCCGAGGCGCCGCTGGCGTACCTGCTGTCCGCGTTCGCCGCCGCCGTCTACGTCGTGGCCACCGTGTCTCTGGCGAAGCCGGGGCGCACCGCGTTCAAGGTCTCGGTGGCGGCAGTCCTGGTGGAGCTTGTGGGCGTCCTGGTGGTGGGAGCACTCAGCGTGTTCGACTCGGTGAACTTCCCGCACGAGACAGTATGGTCCCTGTT
>NZ_CAKKMM010001433.1:0-1275 GCF_918698205.1 Microbacterium sp. Bi128
GAGCTCCTCAAACGCACGTCGCTGACTGAGGAGGAGATCGGCGAGTACTCCGGCTCCGTTAAGGAAGTCCGGCCGGTCACGATCGCCACCTACCAGGTCCTGACCACGAAGCGCGGCGGGCTGTACCCGCACCTGGAGCTCGTGGACGGCAACGACTGGGGCCTGATCATCTACGACGAGGTCCACCTGCTGCCCGCGCCGATCTTCCGGATGACGGCGGACCTGCAGGCCCGCCGGCGGCTCGGGCTGACCGCCACGTTGGTGCGGGAGGACGGCCGGGAGGGCGAGGTCTTCAGCCTGATCGGGCCGAAACGCTACGACGCGCCGTGGAAGGACATCGAGGCCCAGGGCTACATCGCCCCGGCCGATTGCGTGGAAGTCCGGGTGGACCTGCCCCGCGACGAACGGGTGGCCTATGCCATGGCCGAGGACGCCGACAAATACCGGCTGTGTGCCACCTCCGAGACGAAGACCCGGGTGGTCGAAGAACTCGTCGCCGAACACGCCGGGGAACAGCTCCTGGTGATCGGGCAGTACATCGACCAGCTCGACGAGATCGGCGAGCGCCTGGGCGCGCCGGTGATCAAGGGCGACACGTCGGTGAAGGAGCGCCAGCGGCTGTTCGACGCGTTCCGCGCCGGCGAGGTGAAGACCCTGGTGGTGTCCAAAGTCGCCAATTTCTCCATCGACCTGCCCGAGGCGTCGGTCGCGATCCAGGTCTCCGGTTCATTCGGGTCCCGCCAGGAGGAGGCCCAGCGCCTGGGCCGGCTGCTGCGCCCGAAGAAGGACGGCCGCTCCGCCCGGTTCTATTCGCTCGTGGCCAGGGACACCCTGGACCAGGATTTCGCCGCGAAGCGGCAGCGGTTCCTCGCCGAGCAGGGGTACGCCTACCGGATCATGGACGCCAAGGACGTCGGCACCGCGGGCTAGGCGGGTGCCGGGGATGCGGCCATGCAACACACAACCTCCATTCAGAAAACTCCCAGAGTCTGGGAGCATCATGGGAACATGAAGAAGAACGGTCCCGAAGCCAAGCTCCTCGTCGTCGATGACGAACCGAACATCCGCGAGCTGCTCTCCACGTCCCTGCGCTTCGCTGGTTTTGAAGTCGTCTCGGCCGGCAGCGGACGCGAGGCGCTGGCTGCTGCTGAGTTGCACTCCCCCGATCTGGCGGTGCTGGACGTCATGCTGCCGGACATGGACGGCTTCACCGTTACCCGCCGCCTGCGCGCCGCCGGCAAGCACTTCCCGGTCCTGTTCCTCACGGCCAAGGAC
>NZ_CAKKMM010001434.1:0-1274 GCF_918698205.1 Microbacterium sp. Bi128
GAGGACGCCCTGGCCCACAAGAAGAAGGTCATGGGCTTCGGCCACCGCGTCTACAAGCACGGCGACTCCCGGGTGCCCACCATGAAGTCGGCGCTGGACAAGATGATCGCGCACTATGGCCGGCCGGAGCTGCTGGGCCTCTACAACGGGCTCGAGACGGCGATGGACGAGGCGAAGGGGATTAAGCCGAACCTCGACTACCCGACCGGACCCACGTACCACCTCATGGGCTTCGACACCGCCACGTTCACCCCGCTGTTCGTCGCCAGCCGCATCACAGGCTGGACGGCGCACATCATGGAGCAGCTGGATTCGAACTCCCTCATCCGTCCCTTGAGCGAGTACAACGGCGTCGAGGAACGGCACCTGGCGTAGCAGGGCTTCCTGCGGGACGCACGGGACCGGACAGCCGGCACGGGCCGGCCACCTATTCGTAGGTGGCCGGCCCGTGCTGTTTGCCCGCGGACTTCAGCGCCGCGGGATCCGGACCGACGCAACAGTCTCGTTGTCCTCGTTGAGGACCACGACGACGTCGATCGTTTCGCCTGCCAGCGCCGGAGGCAGCCAGTGCCCCGCATCCTGCCACATCCGCTCCAGCGGCAACGCCGCGGAGTCGAACCATTCGGGCGTGATTTCCGGGCTCTCGGCGGGTTCGCCGTGCCACCGCCGGGTGGTGAAGAGCCGGCACGACATGTTCCAGTCAGGCCGGGCCGGAAAGATGAACTCGACAACGCCGGCGTGGGCCAGGTCCTCTTGGAGCACTATGATCCCGGCTTCTTCCCAGACCTCGCGGACCACGGCCTCGGCGTCGCTCTCCCCCGGCTCAACGTGGCCGCCGATTCCCACGATCTTGCCGATGCCAAAGCCGGTCCTTTTCATGCCCAGCAGCACCTCGGTGCCGCTCTCCGCCTCACGGAGCGGGAAGCAGAGAGTGACTGGCGTGAGCTTCATGTGCTCAACCCTATAGCTGCCGCAGGCTGCCGGCGCTATCCGGCGGCCGGGCCGTCGCCGACAAGCTGCGGCCTCAGTTCGACCGGTATCCCCTTCTGCGCGAATTCCTTGTCCATGGCCTGCTGCGGCGTGAGGCCCTGGTTGTTCGTGGCTTGGAACTCCCAGTTGTAGACGCTGGACCACTCCTGCCGGACATCGCAGAGGAATCGGCCGTTCTGCAGTTTGGCGATCTTGAACCAGGCGTAGCCGCCGTCGAGCTGGAGCGCCCGGATCCCGTCACCGGAAATGGAATAGGCGAGCCAGCCGCCGGCGCAGCCCAGCAC
>NZ_CAKKMM010001435.1:0-1274 GCF_918698205.1 Microbacterium sp. Bi128
GCCCAGGCCCGTGTACCAGGACATGCGTTCCTTCATCCAGTACTCGTGCCACTGCTCGTCGGTGCCGGGCTCGACGAAGAATTCCATCTCCATCTGCTCGAACTCGCGGGTGCGGAAGATGAAGTTGCCGGGCGTGATCTCGTTGCGGAAGGACTTGCCGATCTGGCCGATGCCGAAGGGCGGCTTCTTCCGCGAGGTGGTCAGGACGTTGGAAAAGTTCACGAAGATGCCCTGGGCCGTTTCGGGCCGCAGGTAGTGCAGGCCTTCTTCGCTGGCGACGGGGCCAAGGTAGGTCTTGAGCAGCCCGGAGAATTCATGCGGTTCAGTCCACTGGCCGCGGGTGCCGCAGTTGGCGCAGGCGATGTCCTTGAGGCCGTTCTCGGCGGGACGGCCCTTCTTCTCCTCGTACTCTTCCTCGAGGTGGTCCGCGCGGTAGCGCTTGTGGCAGGACAGGCACTCCACCAGCGGGTCGGAGAACACGTCGACGTGGCCGGAGGCCTCCCACACCTGACGGGGCAGGATGACGGAGGAATCCAGGCCTACGACGTCGTCGCGGCCGCGGACCACGGACTGCCACCACTGGCGCTTGATGTTTTCCTTGAGCTCGGCGCCGAGCGGGCCGTAGTCCCACGCAGAACGGGAGCCACCATAGATTTCACCGGCCTGGAAAACGAATCCCCGGCGCTTGGCGAGGGAAATGATCTGGTCGAGGACGGATTTTGCTGCCATGGGAACTCCAATTTTCTACAGGGCCGCTGGGTGCGGTCCGTGGTGTTGGCCCCGGGACGCCGGCTGGTTGCCGGCCGGGACGATACGAACAAAGCGATACGAACAGTGCAATGCAAACTCCAAGCCTACCGGCCCGCTACCGCTTCAGCGCGCCCTTGGGCCAGGGCAGGGTGGCCAGGACGATGGCGCCGAGCGTCAGGATGGTGCCGAGGACCGTCGGGAGTGCGATCACCGTTCCGGGCACCGGCAATATGAGGTCCAGGCCGAGGGACCCCAGCAGCTGGCCGGCGATCATGCCGAGGCCGGTGACCAGAACGCCCAGGCTGCGGACCAGGAGGGCGCCGATGCCGATGAAGATGCAGCCGAGCGGGCCGCCAAGGTAGTACCACCACTGCGCCGGGAGGGGGTTGCCGGCCCCGGCCACGGCGAGTTTGATCAGCCATGCCAGCCACAGCAGGGCCGCTCCGGCGATGAAGTTCACGAGTGTCGCGGCGATGGGGGTGCCGTAGTGCACGGTGGCTGTGCCGTTCATGGCCTGCTGGAAA
>NZ_CAKKMM010001436.1:0-1273 GCF_918698205.1 Microbacterium sp. Bi128
GTCCAGGCCTTCACGGAGCAGGTTGATGCCGACGAGGACGTCGAAGACACCCATCCGCAGTTCGCGCAGGAGTTCCACCCGGCGGAGGGTGTCGACGTCGGAGTGCAGGTATTCCACCTTCACGCCATGGCCCAGCAGGTAGTCCGTCAGGTCCTCGGCCATCCGCTTGGTCAGGGTGGTGACCAGGACCCGCTCGTTCTTCGCGGTGCGGGTCCGGATTTCGCCCAGCAGGTCATCGATCTGCCCCTTCGTGGGCTTGACGACGACCTCGGGGTCGATCAGGCCGGTGGGGCGGATGATCTGCTGGACGAAGCCGTCGGACTTGCCGAGCTCGTACTTGCCCGGCGTCGCGGACAGGTAGACGGTCTGGCCCACGCGGTCCTGGAACTCGTCCCATTTGAGCGGGCGGTTGTCCATCGCCGAGGGCAGCCGGAAGCCGTGGTCCACGAGGTTCCGTTTGCGGGACATGTCGCCCTCGTACATGGCGCCGATCTGCGGCACGGTGACGTGGGACTCATCGATCACCAGGAGGAAGTCATCCGGGAAGTAGTCGATCAGGCAGTGCGGCGCGGTCCCCCGGGCCCGGCCGTCGATGTGCGAGGAATAGTTCTCGATGCCGTTGCAGAACCCCATCTGCTGCATCATTTCCAGGTCATCGGTGGTGCGCATCCGGAGCCGTTGGGCCTCGACCAGCTTGTTCTGGCTTTCCAGCACGGCGAGGCGCTCGGCCAGTTCATCTTCGATCCGCTTGATCGCCCGGCCCATCCGTTCCGGACCGGCGACGTAGTGCGAGGCGGGGAAGACGTACATTTCGTTCTCGTCCCGGAGCACTTCGCCGGTCAGCGGGTGCAGGGTCTGGATATTTTCGATCTCGTCACCGAAAAACTCGATCCGGATCGCCAGTTCCTCGTACATCGGGATGATTTCCACGGTGTCGCCGCGGACCCGGAACGTGCCGCGGTGGAAGTCCATGTCGTTGCGGGTGTACTGCATGGAGACGAACTTTCGGAGCAGGTCGTCACGGTTCATCTCCGCCCCCTTGCGGAGGGTCACCATCCCGGCGATGTATTCTTCCGGGGTGCCGAGGCCGTAGATGCAGGAGACGGTGGCAACCACGATCACGTCGCGGCGGGTCAGCAGCGCGTTGGTCGCGGAGTGGCGGAGCCGTTCGACTTCCTCGTTGACGGAGGAGTCCTTCTCGATGAAGGTGTCCGTCTGGGCGACGTAGGCCTCCGGCTGGTAGTAGTCGTAGTAGGACACGAAGTATTCCACC
>NZ_CAKKMM010001437.1:0-1273 GCF_918698205.1 Microbacterium sp. Bi128
CAGGTCGGTGGAGGACGAGAGTTCGCTGAGTGTGACGTCGCCGCCGGCATCAGTGATCAGTTCCAGAAGTTCGAAAACGCGTTCAACGGACTGCACGCCTCCGGGGGCTTTTTCCGCCATAACTTTGCTCTCCTGAGAGGTTGCTTCCGACAAATTTTATCCACATCGTGAAAAAAGTGCTTAGTAGACCCAAGATACAGTACCGCCGGCCCGCCGTCGACGGACCCTCGGGGCTTGTAATTCCACAAAGTAGATAATAATATCCATCATACGAAATAAATAAGTGCAGCAAGAGCCCGTCCGCGGGCCGACTAGGAGGAAATTCAATGGCGAATCCGAGCCCCGGAAATTCGATCACCCTGCGTGTGGAGGCGCCGTCCAGCTTCAGTGCCACCAGCGAACTGGCCGCCGCCGTCGGTGCGGCCGGCGCCGCGATCACGGCCCTGGACGTCACCGAGTCCCACCACGAGACCCTGGTAGTCGACGTCACCTGCAACACCACGGACGACGACCACGCCGCACGCGTCAAGGACGCGCTCAACGCGCTCGACGGCGTCACGGTCCGGAACGTCTCGGACCGAACCTTCCTGATGCACCTCGGCGGCAAGCTGGAGGTTGTGCCGAAGGTCGCCCTGCGCAACCGGGACGACCTCTCCCGCGCCTACACCCCCGGCGTCGCCCGCGTCTGCCTGGCGATCGCGGAAAACCCTGAGGCCGCCCGGAACCTGACCATCAAACGCAACACCATCGCCGTCGTCACCGACGGCTCCGCCGTCCTGGGCCTCGGCAACATCGGCCCGGCCGCCGCACTGCCGGTCATGGAAGGCAAGGCCGCGCTCTTCAAGCAGTTCGCCAACGTCGACGCCTGGCCGGTCTGCCTGGACACCCAGGACACGGAGGAAATCATCCGGATCGTCAAGGCGCTCGCCCCGGTCTACGGCGGGGTCAACCTTGAGGACATCGCCGCTCCGCGCTGCTTCGAGATCGAAACCCGGCTCCGCGAGGAGCTCGACATCCCGGTCTTCCACGACGACCAGCACGGAACCGCAATCGTCACGCTGGCAGCCCTGACCAACGCCCTGCGCGTCGTGGACAAAAAACTCTCCGAGGTCCGGATTGTCGTTTCGGGCGTCGGCGCCGCCGGCTCCGCCATCATCGCGCTGCTCAAGGCACAGGGGGCCCGCAACATCATCGCCGCCGGCCGCTCGGGAGCGATCCACTTCGGCGAACAGTACAACGACGAGCACCGCACGTGGATTGCCGAGAACACCAA
>NZ_CAKKMM010001438.1:0-1270 GCF_918698205.1 Microbacterium sp. Bi128
ACATTGAGGTGGTAATCGATCGGACGGTCGCCGATCTTGCAGCCACCCAGGTCCGGGATGAAGGCCTCGCCGATGGCATGGATCAGCGGCCCGCACAGCAGGATCGGGATGCGCGAATCGCCGGCGTGGGCGTCGATGGCCGTGCTGGAGGCCGTCTTGGCGCCCTTCGGGTCAAGCGTCAGATCGCCGGTCACGGGATCCTTGTCCACCCTGACGCCGTGCAGCTGGAGCAGGCTCGTGACAACCTCGACGTCCTTAATTTCAGGCACGTTGCGCAACACCGATGGCTCATTGCCCAAAAGGGCGGCAACCATGGCCTTGGGGACAAGATTCTTGGCCCCGCGAACGGTGACGCGGCCAGTTAGCGGGACGCCTCCGCGGATTGTCAGAACACTACTCATATACCGGTTTCCTCACGACTACTCGCCCCCAAATCCTTACAAAGGCTCCAGCTAAGCATAGGAGCATCCGTTACCGATCTGAAATACGGAGCGGTTCCAGGGGCCCCGTGTTGGCCCTTTCGGCACGGATGCGGCGGCGCTTTCGGGCCTGCGGGCTTTGCGCAAGGTGGGCGCTGAGGGTTTGCCCGGTGCACCGAGGACCGGACCGACTCCTGAGAAAAGGAGAACCCTTCGAATACGATCGTGTAATGCCTCGCCTTATCGCTCCGGACGTCATCTATCACTCCTCCTGGCTGGAAGGATCCGCCGAATTTGACGGCGCCCACCGGGACGGCGCGGGTGCGGAGGACTGGCCACTGGAAGAACTCGAAGATGACCAGTCGTTCCGCCGCTTCGTCGATGCCCTCGTCAACGATGCCCGGCCGGAGAGCCCGAGGAAAACAGGGTACGTACCCTGCACATACCTGTGGATCGTGGACGGTGACACTTTCCTTGGCTCACTGGCCATCCGGCACGAGCTGAACGATTTCCTTCTCAATCAGGGTGGGCACATCGGCTACAGCGTGAGGCCCTCCGCACGGCGCCGCGGCCACGCAGCTGCCGCCTTGGCCAACGCCCTGCCAATTGCCAGGGAGCTGGGCATCGCCCGAATTCTCCTCACTTGCGATGAAGATAACGCCGGCTCCCGGGCCACAATCGAAAAGAACGGTGGCGTCTACGAAGACAGCCGCAACGGCAAACGCCGCTACTGGGTCGGGCCCGCCTAACCGGAAGCACAAGTAGAAGGAATCTCAATGCTGTTGTCAGTGGATTCCTGAGGCCTATGGCTAGGGGCCGAGGCACTTGGCGGTCGTAGTTCCGGGATAGGG
>NZ_CAKKMM010001439.1:0-1269 GCF_918698205.1 Microbacterium sp. Bi128
GCCGATCAGATCCTCGCAGACAGCAATCACCGAGGCCCGGGTCAGCCCGGTCAGTGCCATCAACTCGGTTCCGGTGGCCACATCGGCGCCGCGGATGTGGCGCAGCACGGCCTGGGCGTTGACGCGGCGCAGCAGCTGCGGCGTGGCGGCGGCTGCGTGCGGCATCACTTCTTGACCTCTTCTGTCCCCGGACCCATAATTGTTCAGGCAATATATTTAGCTTGTATCTAAATTACCAGAAGCCCTCCCAGACCCGAAGGAATCTCCTTTGACCAACACCGCCACGCTGGCAACCCTGTCCGGTTCCGATCTCGCCGCCGACCCCAACTGGTGGCGCCAGGCATCGGTGTACCAGATCTACCCGCGGAGCTTTTCGGACTCCAACGGTGACGGACTGGGCGACATCAAGGGCATCACCGCCAAGGTCCCGTACCTGAAGGAACTCGGGATCGACGCCGTCTGGCTCTCCCCGTTCTACCCCTCGGCGCTCGCCGACGGAGGCTACGACGTCGACGACTACCGCGACGTGGACCCCAAGCTCGGCACCCTGGCGGACTTCGACGAGATGTCCGCCGCGCTGCACGCCGCCGGCATCAAGCTCATCGCCGACATCGTCCCCAACCACTCCTCGAACCGGCACGAGTGGTTCCAGGAGGCTCTGGCCTCCCCGCGCGGCTCCGCGGCCCGCGAGCGCTACATCTTCCGCGACGGCCTCGGCGAAAACGGCGAACTCGCGCCGTCTGACTGGGAATCCGTCTTCGGCGGCCCCGCCTGGGAGCGCATCACCGAGCCCGACGGCACGCCCGGGCAGTGGTACATGCACATCTTCGCCAAGGAACAGCCGGACCTGAACTGGGCCAACCGGGAAATCCGCGACGACTTCCTCAAGACGCTCCGCTTCTGGTCCGACCGCGGCGTGGACGGCTTCCGCGTCGACGTCGCCCACGCGCTGACCAAGGACCTCACCGAGCCGCTGATCTCCAAGGTGGAGCTCAGCGCCGCCAACACCGGAACGGACGGCTTCCCGGACGGCTCGCACCCGTTCTGGGACCGCGATGAAGTCCACGAGATCTACGCCGAATGGCGCGAGGTGTTCAACGAGTACAACCCGCCGCGCACCGCCGTCGCCGAGGCCTGGGTGCACGCCACCCGCCGCGCCCGTTACGCCAGCCCGGAGGGCCTGGGCCAGGCGTTCAACTTCGACCTCCTGCAGGCCGACTTCGCCGCAGGCGAGGTCCGCGAAATCATCGCCCGGAACCTCGCCGACGC
>NZ_CAKKMM010001440.1:0-1268 GCF_918698205.1 Microbacterium sp. Bi128
GGGACTAGGCCTTCGCGGTTCTGTGCTTTTGGTATCTAGGTTCGTTCCTGAGAATACGGTTGGCGAGTTCTTTGACGCGGTGGAGAAGATCGCTGAGCAGAATCGCGTCATTCTGGTCGGAGCAAGCGGATATGGGGGTCCTCTGGACCACCGAGCCAAAGAGTTGTCGGACAAATTCGACAACGTAACTTGGCTCGGTCACATCCGCGATGATGCCCGATTGTTTTCATTGTTTCAGCACGCCGGCGCCTACTTCCATGGCCACAGTGTTGGAGGAACAAACCCAGCCCTGGTGCAGGCGATGGCCTGTGGTGCGCCTATTGTCGCCAGAGGAACGGTATATAATCGGGAAGTCCTGGCAGATTCGGCGCTTTATTGCTCACCCGAAGCGCAGAATATTTCTGAAGTAGTAATATCGGCTCTAAAAGATACTGCTGTTGGTAGTCAACGTGGACTTCGAGCGAGAGAAAGAGCCATTCAGCAGTATTCTTGGTCCAGTGTCTGCGAGGCGTACAACGACCTGCTCAACCAGGCGTTGATTCAACTCAAGCAAGGTGCGGACGTTCGATGAAAGTTCTCATGGACGCCTACTGGTGGTTTAGTGGACCGCCGTCAGGGAGAAATGTTGTTCGGTCGTTGGCGATTGGTTGGGCTGAAGCATATCCGCAGGACGGGATAACACTGATGCTTCCGAGGTCGGATCGAAATCGGAGTGAACTCGATAGAATTTCATCGGACTATCCGAACCTCTCCTTCTCGTTCACCCACGCACCACAACACGCCGTTGCAGCCATGACGGCAGGGCTGCTTTCTACGAGCTTCGATGTCGTCCTTACACATAACTTCGCGCCTTTGGGTGTGGGCGGCCTACGTTGCGTTTTTATCCACGATCTGATGTTCACTGAGCACCCCGAGTGGTTTACTCGGGCAGAACGATCGTACCTGAAAGGAATATGCTGGTCCGCGATTCGGGCTCAGCGGATATTCACCTCCTCGAGCTCCGAATCCGAAAGGATTCGAAGGCGCCTGCCCAATACTAAAGCATTGACCACGAATGTCGGCTTGGCATTGAGTAAAGAGTACGCCGATTCCGAACCGGCACCACTTGAGCTTGGATCCCCGTCGGACGGGTTCTTATTGAGCGTCGGCAGGGTCAACGTTCGCAAAAATCTTGAGCGCCGTGTTCGTTCACTTGTAAAAAACGATTTGATCAGCACGAAGCGTCCTCTAGTTATCGTCGGTGCGCCCGACGGTGCGCAAGGTAGCAC
>NZ_CAKKMM010001441.1:0-1265 GCF_918698205.1 Microbacterium sp. Bi128
CCACCAGCACCGGGCAATGCGCATGTGCCACACAGGCGGAACTCACAGATCCCAGCAACAGTCCACCGAATCCGCCGTGGCCGCGGCGGCCCAGCACGAGCATGTCCGCGGCTTTGCTCTCCTCGATCAGCACGCGGCGGGGGTGCCCCTGGATGAGGCGGGCCTCGACGTTGTCCGGAGTGTCCGGGCCGAAGGCCTTCGCCACCGCCTCGGCCAGGATTTCCCCGGCCCGGACGTCGAAGTCCTCGATGCCGACGGCGACATAGCCGTCGTACACCGGCGGGTAGTCCCAGCATGCCACTGCGACGACCTTGGCGGCCAGGGGCACCGCGAGGGCCTGCGCATGCCGCAACGCGGACACCGAAGCGTCCGAGCCGTCAACGCCTACCACGATCATCCGGACGTCCCTGACTTCGTTCATCGCAATCCTTTGCCCTCGTACCGGCCGAGCTTCCCGCGCCAGATGGCGACGCTCCCATGATTTCCTTCGGCCGGCATGACGCCTAGGGCCAAAGGGCATGCACGCAGCCCGGCTGGCGGGCCACCCGACAACGCTCCGGGCAACTGGCCGGAGGCGGCCTGTTGGGCACTATGACCCTTGTCCGCGCCGCCCCGGTGCACAAGAATGGCAGAGGCTGGGGTCAGCAGATGAAGGACAGCATCTCGTGACAACGAGCATGGTGTCACTAACAGTATCGAGCGGTCGCGCGAGCGGCCGGACGGGAGAATCATGATTGCCTGGGCAGACGCAGGTCTCACTGCACCTGATGGCGGGCAGGCGGTGATCCGCGTCTTTATCCTTGATGACCACGAACTCGTCAGGCGCGGGCTGCAGGAACTTCTCGAAGGCGAGGGGTTTGCCGTCGTCGGCAGTTCCGGATCCGCGGTGGAGGCGACACGGCGGATTCCCGCACTGCATCCTGATGTCTGTGTGTTGGACGCCCGCCTGCCGGACGGGACCGGCATCGAGGTCTGCCGTGACGTGAGGTCGGTGGACCCGTCCCTGAACTGCATCATCCTGACGAGCTTCGACGACGAACAGGCCCTGCGCGGCGCCGTCCTGGCCGGGGCACGCGGATACGTGCTGAAGGAGATCGGCGGCACGGACCTGATCGGCGCCCTGCGGCGGGCAGCAGCGGGCGAGTCCCTCTTCGAGGAAGGCGTCGCCGCCGGCGTCGTGGACAGCCTGGTGGAGGCCGAAGAGGTCGACCCGCGCACCTCCTCCCTCACGCCCCAGGAACGCAAGGTCCTGGAGCTGGTGGGCG
>NZ_CAKKMM010001442.1:0-1265 GCF_918698205.1 Microbacterium sp. Bi128
GCCCGGGCGGCCCGACCTCTTAGACTGAAAGCGTGAGCAAAACGATGACCAGCACAGTTGAAACTGTCCCTGCCGGCACTGCGGTGCGGCTCCACGATCCCTCCGTCCGCGGCTTCGCCTCGGACAACTATTCCGGCGTGCACCCGGAAGTCCTCGCGGCCCTGGCCGCCGCCAACGAAGGCCACCAGGTCTCCTACGGCGAGGACGATTACACCGCGCGCCTGCAGCAGCTGATGGAAGAGCACTTCGGCGAAGGCATCGAGTGCTTCCCGGTGTTCAACGGCACCGGAGCCAACGTCCTGTCCCTGCAGTCGCTCCTCCCGCGCTGGGGTGCGGTCATTTGCGCTTCCACCGCCCACATCAACATGGACGAAAACGGTGCACCGGAGCGGATCGGCGGCATCAAGCTGCTGCAGGTCCCCACCACCGACGGCAAGCTCACCCCCGCACTGATCGACCAGGAAGCCTGGGGCTGGGGCGATGAGCACCGCGCCCAGCCGCTGGCCGTGTCCATCACCCAGACCACCGAGCTCGGTACCTGCTACACCCCGGACGAGGTCCGGGCCATCGCTGAGCATGTCCACGCAAAGGGCATGAAGCTGCACATGGACGGTGCCCGGCTGGCCAACGCCGCCGCCCACCTGGGGGTCCCGCTGCGGGCCTTTACCCGTGACGCCGGCGTGGACATCCTCTCCTTCGGCGGCACGAAGAACGGCCTGCTGTTCGGCGAGGTTGTGGTCGCCCTGAACCCGGCCGCACACGGCCTGGTCTACCTGCGCAAGATGAACATGCAGCTGGCCTCCAAGATGCGGTTTATGTCCGCCCAGTTCATTGCCCTCCTCGAGGGTGAGCTGTGGCTGCGCTCGGCCTCGCACGCCAACGCCATGGCCGCCCGGCTGCGCGCCGGCGTCGAGGCGATCCCCGGCGTCGAACTGACGCAGAAGACCGAGTCCAACGGCGTCTTCGCCGTCCTGCCTGCCGGTGTCGCGGACCGGCTGCGCAAGTCCTTCCGCTTCTACGACTGGAACGAGGCGGCCCGCGAGGTCCGCTGGATGTGCTCCTTCGACACCACCGAGGACGACGTTGATTCCTTCATTGCGGCCATCAAGCGCGAGCTCGCCGCTGCCTGAGCCGTGCAACGCTTCCCCTGCCCGGCGGCGAGCCTGCCGGGTAGGGCTCCGGCCGTTGCATAACCTTCCAAGGTGAGCTCCCTCGATCAGGTTCCGGCAGATTTCCTCTTCGCCCTGGGGACCCTTCGGCAGGCA
>NZ_CAKKMM010001443.1:0-1265 GCF_918698205.1 Microbacterium sp. Bi128
GCGTAGCCCCGGGCCTGGGCGGTCTCGAAGTTCACCCAGGCCTCGGCATTGGCGGCGTCCCCGGTGGCGTCCTCGGCGAGGTTCCAGTTGCTGGGCTGCACGTCGCCCAGGGTCGCCTCGAGCATGCGTCGGATGTCCTCTTTGCCCTCCAGCGTCTTGAGGTTCCAGGTGAAGGAGACGAAATCGCGCCAGTACGAGTCGTCGTCAAAAAGTTCCAGTGCGGCGTCCGTGTTGTGGCTGCGCAGTGCCTCATCGAACTGCGCCAGCCACGCCCCGACGACGCCGTTTGGTGTCTCAGGCATGTTTCCTCTTTCCATTGCTGACAGGGGGCCGCTCCCGTTGCGTGGCGCATAGACCACGCAGTGACCCGCATCACAAGTAAAAGTCGCAGGGGGTTACAATCGGGTTACACGGAGCTCTCAAGCTGTCGGCGGGCGCGCAGGTTGGCCGACGGCGGCAGGGACCCAGCCGGGTGCGACGATTCGAGGGCGAGTTGAGAGAATGAGCATGCGGCAGGGCAACGGCCCCATCACGCATCCCTCGGACCTCAGGTTTTCCGCACCGGCGGAGTACGCCCGAATTCTCCGGGCGGCGCACGAAACCACGATTTCTGGCACTCCGGATCCGCACCTCTCGCCGTCGCTTATCAAGTCCTGGCAGCGTTCCCTGGCTCTGGGCATCAATCCGGACCAGCACCGGCCCCTGCACCGGCATGAAGTCTCCGAGGCGCGATCCCTCAGCGCCAGCCATCGGCTGGCTGCGGTGATGCCGGCGCTGTCACAGCTTCTGGCCGATGAGACCGTGACCGGACGCCATCTGCTGATCGTCACCGACCACGAGGGCGAAGTGCTGTGGCGCGTCGGCAGCAAGCAGGCCTTGCGGCTCGCGGACTCGCTGGAGTTCGTGGAGGGCGCCGACTGGTCCGAATCAGGGGTGGGCACGAACGCCATCAGCGAGGCCTTGGTGACGGGTGCGCCGGCGCAACTTTTCTCGGCCGAGCACCTCGTGCGGACCCACCATGACTGGGCTTGCACCGCATCCCCCATTCGCGACCCTTTGACCGGCGACATCGTCGGCGTCCTGGACGTCTCTGGCCCGTTCGAATCGGTCACGCCGGACAGCCTGCGGCTGGTGCGTTGCGGAGTGCGGCTCGCAGAGGAGCTGCTGAAGTCGGCCCCGTTTCCCGACGGCGGCGTCGGGCGCTCGGGGCAGCGGTCCCCGGGTGGCGAGCGGGCAGTGCGCGACGGCGGCGCCCGACCCCAGCT
>NZ_CAKKMM010001444.1:0-1264 GCF_918698205.1 Microbacterium sp. Bi128
CACAACGCGGCCGTGACGTTCTACGATCCCCACACCGGGTTCCTGCTCACCGGAGACACGGTCTATCCCGGCCGGCTCTACATCCAGGACTGGCCAGCGTTTGTGAGCACCATCGAGCGGCTGATCGGGTTCTGCGCCACCCACCCCGTCACCCATGTCCTGGGCTGCCACATCGAAATGTCGCAGCAGCCCGGCGTCGACTATCCAATCTTCACCACCTACCAGCCCGACGAACCACCGCTACAGATGACCGTGGAGCAGCTCCGGCAGATCCGCCGGGCCATCGACGAGGTGGGCGGACGCCCCGGCCGGCATGTGTTTCCCGGGTTCATCCTCTGCCTCGAGGGGGAATGAGCGGGCGGGACCACCGGCCTCCAGCCCTCAGCGCCCCCGCAGCGACGCCGCGGCCGGGACGCCGGGCGGGAAATCGGGCAACGCCCCTGCGGGCGTGTGGAAGATCCACAACGAGAGCGCACGGTAGGTGGCCCAGTCGTCGTCGGCCGCCCGCAGGGACGCGATCTCGGTGCCGTCGGGTTGCCCGGTGGTGCGGATGACCTGCAGCCGGACCGGCGCGGCCTCCGGCAACCGGAGCATAACGGACCCCGAAGCCGGCAGCGTGCCGTGGGGGAAGCGGACTGCGGCGCCGCCGACCGAAATGTCCAGCAGCTCTCCGCCGGTGCCCTCGGCCTCCACCGGCGCGGACACCTCCATCCGGTAGGCGTTGCGGCGGGATGTGGCGAATTCGGCGGCCCGGATTCTGCGCGTTCCGAGCACCAGGACCGCGCCGGCGAGCACCAGCCAGGCACCGGACGCCACCGTGGAACCGGGCGTCGTGCGCCAGGGCACCAGCCCGGCCAACCCGGCGGCCGCGTACAGAATCACCGCGGTGATGAGGACAACCATCACGATCAGGATGCGCGGGGTCCGGCCCCGGAGCCGGAGGTCGGTGGCGCCCTTGGGCGTCACCTGGAACTCCAGGATGTTCCGGGACATGAGCCACCAGAGGCACGCCAGGCCGACCGGGACGCGGAAAATCCGCAGGGCGAAGGCCGTGGGCCAGTGGATTTCGTTGCGCATCAGCTGCTTGGAGCCCCACAGGCGCACGGTGAACATGACCAGGAAGACCCCGGTGAAAAGCAGAGGCCCGGCAGTGGAGGTCTGCGCCCCGGACAGCATGATCACCACCGGAATCAGGAAGGCCACGAGCGTGGCGATGCCCTCCAGCCACCACAGCGTGCCGTTGAGGTACTCGTGTTAGTGCCGC
>NZ_CAKKMM010001445.1:0-1258 GCF_918698205.1 Microbacterium sp. Bi128
CAGCGCCGCCTCGGCGTGTTCGATTCCACGGCAATCGGCCTGGGTTCGATGCTGGGCGCCGGCGTGTTCGTCGTGTTCTCCGCCGCCGCAGCCCTGGCCGGGCCGCTGCTGACACTTGCCGTGGCCGTGTCCGGCGTCATCGCCTACTGCAATGCCGTCGCGTCGGCGCAGTTGGCGGCGAGGTACCCCGACAGCGGGGGAACTTACGTGTACGGGCGCCGGCAGCTCGGCCAGTGGCCGGGCTTCATTGCGGGCTGGGGTTTCATTACGGGTAAGACGGCGTCCTGCGCGGCGATGGCGCTGACGTTCGGGCACTATGTGGCGCCGGCCTATGCCACGCCGCTGGCGGTCGCCGGCGTCGTCGTCCTCACCGGAGTTAATCTGCTCGGCATCACGCGGACCGCACTGCTGACCAGGATCCTGCTGGCCGTCGTGTTGGCCACTCTCGTCTTCGTCGCCGTGGCATCCCTGCTCGGTCCGCACCCGGCGGGCGCCCCCGCGGTGTCGGCGGCGCCGGCCTATCCCGCGCCGCCCTCCGGCGGCTGGGGCGTCCTTCCCGCGGCGGGGCTGATGTTCTTCGCCTTCGCGGGTTATGCGCGGATCGCCACCCTCGGCGAGGAGGTCAAGGATCCCGCCCGTACCATCCCGCGGGCCATCCTGGCCGCACTGGCCGGGGCCTTCGTGATCTACCTTGGCCTGGCCGCGCTGCTGCAGTGGCACCTGCCCCCGCAGCAGCTGGCGGGTTCGACGGCGCCGCTGCTGGACGCGGTGGCGGTCTCCCGCCTCGGCGCCGGCGTCCCGTTCGTCCAGGCCGGAGCGGCGGCGGCCTGCCTCGGCGCGCTGCTGGCCCTGATCACCGGGGTCGGCCGGACCACGTTGGCGATGGCGCGGGAACGGGACCTGCCCGCCCCGCTGGCCAGGGTGGGCCGCGCCCGCACCGTACCGTTAACCGCGGAACTGGCCGTCGCGGCCGCCGTCGTGGTCCTGCTGCTGAGCACAGACGTGATGACCGTGGTCGGATTCTCCAGCTTCGGCGTGCTGGTCTATTACGCCGTGACGAACGCCGCGGCTTTCACGCTGGCCGGCCGCCCCTGGCATGCGCCGCGCTGGCTCAATGTGCTGGGCTTCCTCGGCTGCCTGGTCCTGGCCGTCACCCTGCCGCCGGCCTCCGTGCTGTTCATGGCGGCGGTGCTGGCGGCAGGGGTGGCCGGGCGGTTCCTCGTCCTGCTGGTGCGCAGGTCGCGGGACACTAACGGGC
>NZ_CAKKMM010001446.1:0-1257 GCF_918698205.1 Microbacterium sp. Bi128
CTGGTCGAGGGTTTCGCGCTCGTAGTACTCGTTCTTGACGAGGTAGTCGAGCTTTTCCTCGAGGTCGTGGAAGAACACGGTGTTGTTGTTCACGTGCTGCAGGAAGTACTGGTGCGCGGCCTCGCGGTCGGCCTCGAACTGGATTTCCCCGTTGGGGCCGTAGAGGTTCAGCATGGCGTTCAGCTCGTGGTAGCCCAGGCCCTTGTAGGCGGCCGGCATCTCGTGCTTCTTCTCAACAGCGGCGGCGGCTGTGCCGGTGCCCGTGTGCAGGCCTGCGCCTTCAGTTACTGCTTTGTCTGCGACAGTCGTGTCCAAAACTCTTCCAATCCTTGTTGTACGCGGTTGACGTCTTCCGGCGTCCCCATGAGTTCGAAGCGATATAGGTGCGGGACCTTGCACTTGGCGGCGATGATGTCCCCTGCCATGCAGTAGTTGTCCCCGAAATTGGTGTTTCCTGCGCCGATCACTCCGCGGATCAGCTTCCGGTTACCCGGATCGTTCAAAAACCTGATGACCTGCTTTGGAACAGATCCCTCTCCCCCGGTGCCGCCATAGGTCGGGAGCAACAAAACGTAAGGCTCCCGGGCCACCAGCGGAGCGTCCCTCGGGTAAAGGGGGATCCTGGCGGCGTCGACGCCCAGCTTCGCAACGAAGCGTGCGGTGTTTTCGGAGGTGGAGGAAAAGTAGATGAGCCGGCAGTGCGTGGTGGTGGCCGGTGCTGCCGTGCTGACCGCTTCCCCGCCGTCAGCCGTGGCAGCCACCCGATCTTCAGTTGTTACAGCCACGGTGGTCACCTCATCTACCGTGAATTCTTGCCTGGTAGCGGCGTCCTGGGCTTTTCAGGCGACAGGGCGTTTCAGGCTACAGCGACGGCGGCAGCCTGCGCCAGTTCTTCGATCTTGTCCGGGCGGAAACCTGACCAGTGGTCCTGGTCGGTGACGACAACGGGGGCCTGCATGTAGCCCAGGGACTTCAGGCGCTCAAGGGCTTCCGCGTCCTGGGAAATGTCGACGCTCTGGTAGGCGATGCCCTTCTTGTCCAGCGCGCGGTAGGTCGCGTTGCACTGAACGCAGGCCGGCTTCGTGTAAACCGTAACGGTCATGGTCCTGTCCCCTTTGTTGAAGTCTTCTGTGGAGCGCAATCCCGGCTCCGGATGTCCCGCGCTGATGCTCTGCTGGAACTGTATGTCGATACTACATGTAGTGCAAGAGCCTCATGTGGACCCCAAGATGATGTATTACAAGTATGTCATTTAAC
>NZ_CAKKMM010001447.1:0-1257 GCF_918698205.1 Microbacterium sp. Bi128
TTCCACACCCTGACGGTGGACGAAGTCCGCCGTCTCACCGACGACGCCATCGAGGTGACGTTCGGGGTCCCGCCCGAGCTCGCCGGCCAGTTCGACTACCTGCCGGGCCAGTACGTCGCGCTGCGCACCACTTTGCCCGACGCCGACGGCCAGCCGCACGAGATCCGCCGCAGCTACTCGATCTGTGCCGAACCGCGCAGTTTCGCGGACGGCAGCAGCGAAATCCGCGTGGCCATCAAGAAAGACCTCGGAGGCTTGTTCTCCACGTGGGCCAATGCCGAACTCAAGTCCGGCGACGTCCTGGACGTCATGAGCCCCATGGGTGCCTTTGTCTCCAAGCACGGCCGCGACGGCAAGTCCGTGGAACAGAACGTCATGAACTCCATGAACCATCCGGAAGAGTTGGCGGGGGAGCCCGGCTCTTTCGTGGCGATTGCCGCGGGCTCCGGCATCACTCCCGTGATCGCCATTGCCCGCACCCTGCTGGCGGCCCACCCGGAGACCCGCTTTGACCTCGTCTACGCCAACAAGGCTGCGATGGACGTGATGTTCCTTGAAGAACTCGCGGACCTGAAGGACAAATACCCGGCCCGGCTGGCGCTGCATCACGTGCTCTCGCGTGAACAGCGGATCGCGCCGCTGCTCAGCGGCAGGATCGACGCCGAGAAGCTGCAGGCACTGCTGGGCACTGCCATCCACGCCGACGACGTCGACGAATGGTTCCTCTGCGGCCCGTTCGAACTCGTCCAGCTCTGCCGGGACACCCTCGCCGAGCGTGGCGTTGCCCCGGAGCATGTCCGCTTCGAACTGTTCACTTCGGGCAAGCCGGAGCGCCCCGAGGGCAACATTGGCCGGCCCGTGGTCACGGACGAATCCAAGGAAACCTACAAGATCACGTTCAAGCTGGACGGGCTGCAGGGCGAGGTGGCCAGCCCCACCCATGCCCGCGAGTCCATCCTCAACGCCGCTCTCCGGGTCCGTCCCGATGTGCCGTTCGCCTGCGCTGGCGGCGTGTGCGGCACCTGCCGGGCCAAGGTGGTCAGCGGCAATGTCACCATGGACGAGAACTACGCCCTGGAGCAGGATGAGCTCGACAAGGGCTACGTCCTGACCTGCCAGTCCCACCCCACCACCCCGGAAGTCACGGTCGACTTCGACGTTTAAGCTTTTTCGACGTCCAGGCCTTTTCCAATCCAAGGAGCCCCATGATTTCCCTCTCCATCGCCGACGGCGTCGCCGAGGTCGTCCTCGACGCCC
>NZ_CAKKMM010001448.1:0-1256 GCF_918698205.1 Microbacterium sp. Bi128
GTCACGGACAGGGCGGCGATGGAGATGGTCGCGTAGACCAGGCCCTTGTAGCCGAAGATCGGCTTGCGGCTGAAGACCGGGAAGATCTCGGAGACGATGCCGAAGAACGGCAGCGCGATGATGTACACCTCAGGGTGGCCGAAGAACCAGAACAGGTGCTGCCAGAGGACGGCGCCGCCGTTCTCGGGATCGAAGATGTGCGCACCGAAGCGGCGGTCGGCGCCGAGGGCAAACAGCGCGGCGGCCAGCGGCGGGAAGGCCATCAGGACCAGGATGGAGGTCACGAGGGCGTTCCAGGTGAAGATCGGCATCCGCCACATGGTCATGCCCGGGGCGCGCATGCAGATGATGGTGGTGATGAAGTTGACGGCGCCGAGGATGGTGCCGAAGCCGGAGAGCGCCAGGCCGAAGACCCAGAGGTCACCGCCCACGCCGGGGCTGAACGTCGTGTTGGACAGCGGCGCGTACGCGAACCAGCCGAACGACGCGGCACCCTGCGGGGTGATGAACCCGGAGACGGCGATCGTGGAGCCGAAGAGGAAGAACCAGAAGGCCAGCGCGTTCAGTCGCGGGAAGGCGACGTCGGGGGCACCGATCTGCAGCGGCATGATGACGTTGGTGAAGCCGGCGAACAGCGGCGTCGCGAACATCAGGAGCATGACGGTGCCGTGCATGGTGAAGAGCTGGTTGTACTGCTCTTTGGTCTGCAGGATCTGCATGCCGGGCTCGAAGAGCTCGGCACGGATCAGCAGCGCCATGATGCCGCCGAAGCAGAAGAAGATGAACGACGCGATCAGGTACATGTACCCGCTCGTTTTGTGGTCGGTCGAGGTGATCCAGTTGACGACGATGCGTCCCTTGGACTTCGGTACTACGGGAGCCTCGAGGATCCCGGCGGATTGAGTGTAAGTTGCCACGTCGCTCCCCTTACTTGGTTTCGGCCGGGGCCGGGTTGCGGTCGTACTCTTCACCGAGCAGGCCGGTGTTCCCGTCCTGGCGCAGCTGGTTCATGTGCGCCTGGAACTCCGACTCGGAGACAACCTTCACGCGGAACAGCATTTCGGAGTGGTACTCGCCACAGAGTTCGGCGCACTTACCGTCGTAGGTGCCCTCCCTGGTGGGCGTCAACCGGATGTAGTTGGTCTTGCCGGGAATCATGTCGCGCTTCTGCAGGAAGGCAGGAACCCAGAAGGAGTGGATGACGTCGCGCGCGTTGAGCTCGAGGTCAACCGACTTGTTGACCGGCAGGTATAGGG
>NZ_CAKKMM010001449.1:0-1255 GCF_918698205.1 Microbacterium sp. Bi128
GGGCAGCGCGTCATCGCGCTGGAACTGGCCAAGAAGCGCGTGGGCGAATGGCTGAGCCACCGCTTCGACGAAAACTCCTCCTCCGCCGCGAAGGTGGACGCCATCTGCTCGTACGAACCCGAATACACGAAGGCAGTCTGAACATGACCGAATCAACAGCAACCGCAGCCGCCATCAACGCCGCCCGCAAGATCGCCGTCGTCGGCTCCGGCTACATGGGTGGCGGGATCGCACAGGTCCTGGCACTTGGTGGCGCCCGGGTGGCGCTCGCGGATGTGTCCGCGGAAGTGGCCCAGAAGAATTACGAGCGGCTCCTGGCCGAATCCGACGAATTCGTTGCCGCCGGGCTCTTCCCGGAAGGCGCCACCGCAATCCTGAAGGAAAACCTCTGGCCCGCCAAGGACATCGAGGAGGCCGTGGCGGACGTCGACTTCAGCGAAGAAGCCGTCCCCGAAGTCATCGAGATCAAGCACCAGACCCGCGCCCGCATCAGCGCGGCCGCCCGCCCGGACGCCATCATCGGGTCCAACACGTCTACGATCTCCATCGCGGACCTGTCCGAGCCGGTCACCAACCCGGAACGCTTCCTGGGCGTGCACTTCTCCAACCCGTCCCCGTTCATCCCGGGCGTGGAAATCATCCCCCATGCCGGCACCTCGGCCGCGACGGTCGGCACCGTCCGCGACCTCGTGCACGCGGCCAACAAGCAGACCGCCGTCGTCAAGGACGTCACCGGCTTCGTGCTCAACCGGCTCCAGTACGCGCTGTTCCACGAGGCCGCCCAGCTGGTGGAACAGGAGATCGCGACCGCGGAGGACGTCGACACCCTGGTCCGCACCACCTTCGGCTTCCGGCTGCCGTTCTTCGGGCCCTTCGCGATCGCCGACATGGCCGGGCTGGACGTCTACAACTTCTGCTACAAGTCCCTCCAGACCGATTTCCCGGAACGGTTCGCGACGCCGAAGATCCTCACCGATCTGGTGGAGGCCGGAAAGCTGGGCACCAAGACCGGGGCCGGCTTCCTCAACGTCCCGGCGGAGCGCACGCCGGAACTGATCGCCTACCGGAACAAGGCGTACGTGGCCATGCAGAAGCTCATCGACGAGCTCGGCCCCGCCCCCATCAGCTGATTCCGCATCTTCCTCTTTCACTTCAGGAGCCTTCCCATGAGCAATTTCCCCACAGAACGCACCGCCATCATCACCGGCGCCGTGTCCGAGCGCGGCATCGGCCGCGCCACCGCCAGCTACCTGGC
>NZ_CAKKMM010001450.1:0-1253 GCF_918698205.1 Microbacterium sp. Bi128
CACTCCGATCATCGGATCCTTCTCCGACCGCGTGGGCCGCCGGCCCCTCTACCTGGCCGGCGCGGCGGGCACGGGTCTTTGGGGTTTCGTCTTTTTCCCGCTCATCGACACCCGTAATGACGGACTTATTATCCTTGCCATCGTCGTCGGCCTCGTCTGCACCACGTTCATGTACGCTCCCCAGGCAGCGTTCTTCTCTGAACTGTTCGGCACCAGCGTCCGCTACAGCGGCGCCTCCCTCGGCTACCAGCTGGCATCGGTCTTCGCCGGCGGGCTTGCACCCCTCATCTCCATCGCCATTCTCGGCAGCGTGGACCAGAAAAACACCCTCGGTGTCAGCATCTACCTCGGCATAGCGGCAACGATCACCTTTATTGCAGCACTTGTGGCAAAGGAAACCGCCAAATCATCACTGCGGCACGACCGCGTACTCGAACAGGAGACCACGAAATGAAGCCCGCCGGAACCGGTTCAGCAACGGGAAACACCGCAACCCTTGCGGCCGGACAGCCACTCGCGACGAACCCCTTCTCCCTACACGGCAAAACCGCACTCGTCACAGGCGCCGGCAGAGGACTGGGCCGTGCGGTCGCCACTGCCCTGGGACTTGCCGGAGCAGAAGTCATAGCGCTGGACCTCTCGCCTCTGAACGACTTCAAGGACGAACTGGAAGCGCACGGCGTGAAATGCCGGATACGGTCGCAGAATCTCGCCGCTCTCTCACCGGACCAGGCCGCTGAAATCATCACCTGGGCCAAGGAAACCGGAAGAGGGCCCGACATTCTCGTCAACAACGCCGGGCTGATCCGGCGCGGACCTGCGCTCACGACAACCCTCGAAGACTGGGAATCCGTGATCGGTTTGAACCTGACTACACCTTTCGTGCTCTCCCAAGCGTTCACCCGCTCCCTGATCGGCGATGACCAGCCTGGCAGCATCATCAACATCCTCTCCATCAATGCCTTCCAAGGAGGCGTCGAAGTACCCTCCTACGCGGCATCCAAACACGGACTCCTGGGAGTGACCCGTGCCCTCGCCAACGAGTGGGCCCCCCATGGAATCAGAGTCAACGGAATTGCGCCCGGATACATGGAAACAGAACTCACTGCAGCCCACCGCGAAGACCCCGCAAGGTACCAAGCCATGCGCAGCCGCATGCCTATAGGCCGCTGGGGACAACCCGACGAAATCGGCGGCGCCGCGGTCTACCTCGCGTCCGCGGCCTCCACCTATCTATCGGGAACCGTCATTAA
>NZ_CAKKMM010001451.1:0-1253 GCF_918698205.1 Microbacterium sp. Bi128
TCGCCGGAGCACGCTTGAAACAGCACTCTTAGGCCGCACCGGCCGCGTTCTCTGACCTACTCGATGTGGAGTACCCCCCATGGAAACCTACGACGCCCTGCTCGCCTCGATCACCCCGGTGTCCGGGGAAACCCGCACGATCTTTGACCCGGCCACCGGACAGCCGGTCGGCGAAGCACCGGTCCACACCGTTCAGGACCTCGAAGCCGCCATCGCCGCCGCAGCCGCCGCGCAGCCGGCCTGGGCAGCACTGGGCCACGACGCCCGGTCCGCCGCGCTGCTCAGGGCCGCCGACGCCGTCGAACGCTCCGCCGAGGAACTCGCCCGCCTGCTCTCCCGCGAGCAGGGCAAACCGCTGAACGGCCCGAACGCCCGCTTTGAGGTCGGCGCCTGCGCCGCCTGGCTCCGCGTCGCCGCCGGCACGCCCCTGGACCCCGAAACCGTGGTGGACGACGGCGAAACCCGCGCCGAACTGCACTACCGGCCCATCGGCGTCGTCGGCGCGATCGGCCCCTGGAACTGGCCCATGATGATCACCGTCTGGCAGCTCGCCCCAGCCCTGCGCATGGGCAACGCCGTCGTCGTCAAGCCGTCCGAATACACCCCGCTGTCCGTTCTTGCCCTCGTCGAAATCCTCAACCAGGAACTCCCCGAAGGCCTCCTCACGGCGGTCTCCGGCGGCCGCGACGTCGGCGAGGCCCTGGCCGGACACCCCGCGATCGGCAAGATCATGTTCACGGGCTCCACCGCCACCGGCAAGGCCATCATCAAATCCTCCGCCGACACGGTCAAGCGCCTCACCCTGGAGCTCGGCGGCAACGACGCCGGCATTGTCCTGCCCGACGCCGACCCCAAGGCGATCGCCGAGGGCCTGTTCTGGGGCGCGTTCATCAACACCGGCCAGACCTGCGCGGCGCTCAAGCGCCTCTACGTCCACGACGCCATTTACGACGCCGTCTGCGAGGAACTCGCCAGCGTGGCCCGTGCCATGCCCATGGGCAACGGACTCGATGAGGCCAACGTCCTGGGCCCGCTGCAGAACCGCCAGCAGTTCGACATCGTCGCCAGGCTCGTCGAGGCAGCCCGCGACTCCGGCGCCAGGATCCTGCTCGGCGGCAACCCGGAGAGCGACCAGCCCGGGAACTTCTACCCCACCACCCTCGTCGCGGACATCGCCAACAGCAACCCGTTGGTCGCCGAGGAGCAGTTCGGCCCCGCCCTGCCGATCATCCGCTACGGCACCGTGGATGAGG
>NZ_CAKKMM010001452.1:0-1251 GCF_918698205.1 Microbacterium sp. Bi128
GTACAAGTTATCGCGGCCGGGGCCCGCTGCCCAGCATGCACGGGCGGACCCGCGCGCGGCCCGGATTCTTGGTGGCTCCGGTTCAGATGGTGGACAATGGTTGATTGTGACTACGCATCCTGACTTCAGCTCACCCCGCATCGCAATTCTCGGCGGAGGGCCTGGCGGCTACGAGGCCGCCATGGTCGCCGCCTCGCTGGGGGCGCAGGTCACCATCATCGAGCGTGCGGGCCTCGGCGGCTCGGCGGTGCTGACCGACGTCGTTCCGTCCAAAACCCTGATCGCGACGGCAGATCTGATGACCCGCGTCGGCGAGGCCGGCGAGCTCGGGGTTAAATTCGACCTCGACGGCGGCGACTGCACCCCCACGATGCGCGCGGACCTCAAGCACATCAACGACCGCCTGCTGCGGCTGGCGCGGAAGCAGTCGGAGGACATCCAAGTCGGGCTGGAACACCAGAACGTCCGTATCCTGATCGGTTCCGGCAGGCTGCTGGACAACCACACCATCGAGGTCCTCACCGCCAACGGCACCGAGACGGTGGAAGCAGACACCATCCTGCTGGCGGTCGGCGCCCACCCGCGCGAACTGCCCACGGCCCGCCCGGACGGTGAGCGCATCCTCAACTGGGCCCAGATCTACAACATGGACGTGCTCCCCGAAGAGCTGATCGTGGTGGGTTCCGGCGTCACGGGCGCGGAATTCGCCTCAGCCTACAACGGCCTGGGTTCCAAGGTCACCCTGATTTCCAGCCGCGACCGCGTGCTGCCGGGCTCGGACACCGACGCCGCCGAGGTCCTCGAGGGCGTCTTCGAACGCCGCGGGCTCAAGGTCCTCTCCCGCGCCCGCGCCGAGACCGTCGAGCGCACGGACGACGGCGTCGTGGTCACCCTCGGCGACGGTTCGAAGGTGACCGGCAGTCACTGCCTGGTCTGCGTCGGCTCCATCCCCAACACGGCCGGCATCGGCCTGGAGGAAGCCGGCGTCGCGCTGACCGAGAGCGGTCACATCAAGGTCGACGGCGTCTCGCGCACCACTGCGCCGAACATCTACGCCGCGGGCGACTGCACCGGCGTGCTGGCGCTCGCCTCCGTCGCCGCGATGCAGGGCCGGATCGCGATCGCGCACTTCCTGGGCGACAGTGTCATGCCCCTTAAGCTGCACCAGGTCGCGTCCAACATCTTCACCTCGCCCGAGATTGCGAACGTGGGCGTCTCCGAGGCCGAGATTGATTCGGGCAAGTACCAGGC
>NZ_CAKKMM010001453.1:0-1251 GCF_918698205.1 Microbacterium sp. Bi128
GCATGTTCCACCCATCAGATGACGAGTCGGCGCACAATCCCGTGGCGAACGCCTGGCTGGGCCCGCTGGAGAAACCCTAGAGGGCCCAGGACTCCCCGCGGCGTTCGTGGCTGCCGATCCCGGCCGATGCGCGGCCGGGATCCGTGTGCGGCCTAGACGGTGCGCTGGACCTGGATGACTTTCCGGCGCAGCCAGAAACGCCGCCCGCCGCCCACGTAGAGGCGGCTGCGTTCCAGTTCCCATTTGCCGTACTCGGAATGCTCCACGAGCCGGCGGCGGGCCTCGGGGAGCGAATCCTCAGGGCCGACCGTCAGAACGAGGTACTCGTACTGCTTGACATAGTCCCGTTCCCGCCGGACCGAGCTGCTCAGAAAATGTTCTTTCATTGCTCTCCATTTTCGTCTTTTTCCGACTAACGTGAAGTCATGAGCATCGATCCGCGTGTCGCGCTTCAGTCCCTGACCTCTGCACTGGAAGAACACCTGGCGGCGGCCTCCGCCCGCAGAAGTGACGGGGATCCCGCGGTCGAGGCGGCGTTCTTCGCCGTTGCCGATGCCTTTGAAGTCTACGACGACGCCCTGTATGAGGCGTATGGGGAAGTGACACCGCTCGAAGTGATCGACGGCGACGAAGACGGAGACGAAGACGATGTCGACGACGAAGAGGACCTCGAGATCCTCGAGAATTCGGAGAACTAGGGCCACCTGCGGATCTCCGCGGCCTCAGCCGGGGTCGGACACGTCTTCGAGCGCCTGCGCGATCTCCGGCGGCAGCGGCGCGAGCGCCGAATCCAGGATCTCCTTGAGCTGAACCGGTGTCCGGGGGCCGACGACGGCGGTTGCCACCCCCTGTTGGGACAACAGCCAGCTCAGCGACACATCCAGGGCAGTCCGGCCCAGCCCCTTCGCCGCCATGGCGACGGCTTCCACCACGCTGGACGCCGGTCCCTCGAGATAGGGTTCCACGTACGTCGCCAACCGCTGGTTGGCGGCCCGGGAATCAGCCGGGATGTGGCCGCGGTATTTGCCGCTCAGGACGCCGCGTCCCATCGGAGCCCAGGCCATCAGGCCCAGCCCCGCGTCCTCGATGGCCGGAATGAGCTCAATCTCCGCGTTGCGCTGCAGGAGCGAGTATTCGGACTGGTTGGCCACGAGGGGGAAGCACGCGATTGCGGCGGCCTTTGCAGTCTGCCAGCCGTTGAAATTGGAGACACCGGCGTAACGCGCCCGGCCGGACCGCACCGCGTGGTCC
>NZ_CAKKMM010001454.1:0-1248 GCF_918698205.1 Microbacterium sp. Bi128
GGAGCATGTCAACGAGGTTTTCCGAATCACGGAAATACACGTTGGCGGCCCCGAACAACAGCCCGAGCCCGGTGGCCAGGAAGCCCACAATGGCGAATCCGCCTACCGCCGCCAGGAGCTGGAACGCGTCCGGGTGCCACCCGGCGACGACGCATCCGATTACCAGGACAACGAGTTGGGGGAAGAAATGCACGGCCGATACCCAGACCGACGCCACCGGAAACAGCTCCCGGGGAAGATAGATCTTCTTAATCAGGTTGCCGTTGTTCACGATCGATCGCGCGGAGTTCCCGAGGGCTTCGGAGAAGAAGTTGATCAGCACGATTCCGGAGAAGAGATACACGGCATAGTTCGAGAGGCCGTCCGGGTTCCGTGCACTGCGTTCCAGGCCCAAGAAGACGCCCAAGGCCACATAGAACACGAGAAACTGCACAGCGGGCTTCACATAGGACCAAAGGAGACCCAGAACGGAGCCGCGGTAGCGGACTTTCAGTTCCTTGCGGACCAGCAGTTTCAGCAGAAAACTGGACTGGCGAAGATCCCGAAATCCACCACCGAGACCCGGGCGGGTCAATTCCCCGGAAATCGTGGTTGTCACGCTATTTCACTTCGCTCTGGGTGTGTTCTTCGAAGATTTTCTTCCAGGAATCCAGGGACGTAAGTTCCGGCATCGCCGCCTTGTACTGCTTGCTCAGCGACTGCCAGTCCTTGAGCAGGGCAGCGTGCAGGCGGCTGCTCTCGGTGAGCATTTCCCGCACGCGCTTGGGGTCCCGCTTGTACCAGGAAGCGCCGGTTCCTTCAGCGTTGGAGACGATGGCGCTGTCGAACTGCGCGATCCGCCACCAGCGGTTGTCCTGGTGCGCAATGTTGGTCTGCGGACGTTCCGCACTCGTCTTGGTGACCGGGCGGAACAACTGGCGTGCGACCGTCTTGGCAGCCCAGGGAAGGAGGGTGACCCTGGACGGCTGCGACACGCCGTGCCCGCGGCGCGGCGGCTTGTCCATCTTCGGCGTCGGGAAATCGTCCGCGTCGGCCTGGAAAATCGAGTCCGAGTAGCCGGCCATCATCTTCCGGATCTCGGGCAGCTTCGAGGGCAGCAGGTCCGGCAGGTCGGTCGGGCCCTTGAGAACATCCTCAAGCGCCCAGCCACGGCCGTGCGCGGTCGCATACTGCATCGACACGAGGTGCTTGATGTCCGCATACTGCGATTCGCGCACCACGCGGCCGCCGTGCTCGTAGGGGCTGTGG
>NZ_CAKKMM010001455.1:0-1247 GCF_918698205.1 Microbacterium sp. Bi128
TCGCCTCCTCGGTGAGCGTCGGCGGCGTCGACATCAAGATCACCGTGTTCTACTGGTTCGCGCTCGTCGCGGTCGCGACCTGGGTGCTGATGCGGACCCGGGTGGGGAACTGGATCTTCGCCGTGGGCGGGGACGCGAACGCGGCCCGCGCCGTGGGCGTGCCGGTCAAGGCCACCAAGATCGGTTTGTTCATGGCCGTGGGGTTCTGCGCCTGGATTCTGGGCATGCACAACCTCTTCGCCTTCGACACCGTGCAGTCCGGTGAGGGCGTGGGCAACGAGTTCCTCTACATCATCGCCGCGGTGATCGGCGGCTGCCTGCTCACCGGCGGGTACGGCTCGGCGATCGGCGGCGCGATCGGCGCGTTCATCTTCGGCATGGCCAACAAGGGCATCGTCTACGCGCAGTGGAACCCGGACTGGTTCAAGTTCTTCCTGGGCCTGATGCTGCTGCTGGCCACCATCGTCAACCTCATCGTCAAGCGCCGCGCGGAACTGAAGTAGAAGGGCCCCGGAACCATGAATGCCAAAGAGATCGACCAGCAGACCCTGCTGCAGAACGAAAACGATCCCCTCACCCACACCCCGGTGCACCTGCTCTCCCTCGACGGGGTCGGGAAGCACTACGGGAACATCATCGCCCTCTCCGAGGTCACCATGGCGGTGGACAACGGCCGCGTCACCTGCGTGCTGGGCGACAACGGTGCGGGCAAGTCCACGCTGATCAAGATCATCGCCGGCCTGCACCAGCACGACGCCGGGGTCCTGAAGATCATGGGGGAGGAGCGGAAGTTCAGCTCCCCCCGGGACGCCCTGGACGTCGGGATCGCCACGGTCTACCAGGACCTCGCCGTGGTGCCTTTGATGCCGATCTGGCGGAACTTCTTCCTTGGCTCGGAACTGACGTCCGGCTTCGGCCCGTTCAAGAGCATGGACGTCGAGAAGATGAAGGACATCACGCTCAAGGAACTCGCCGCGATGGGCAACGACCTACGCGACGTCGAGCAGCCCATCGGCCAGCTCTCCGGCGGTGAACGCCAGTGCGTCGCGATCGCCCGGGCCGTGTACTTCGGCGCGAAGGTCCTGATCCTGGACGAGCCCACCGCGGCCCTGGGCGTGAAGCAGTCCGGCGTGGTGCTCCGCTACATCCTGCAGGCCCGCGACCGCGGCCTCGGGGTCATCTTCATCACCCACAACCCGCACCACGCCTTCCCTGTCGGGGACCGGTTCCTGCTGCTCAAACGGGGC
>NZ_CAKKMM010001456.1:0-1247 GCF_918698205.1 Microbacterium sp. Bi128
GGGCTTTTCGCTGGACGGGCTGGAGAACTCGATGGCCGCGTTCCGCGCCGCCGTCGACCTCGGGTTCCGGCATCTGGAGACGGACGTGCACACCACGGCCGACGGCGTGTTGGTGCTCTTCCACGACAAGACCCTGGACCGGATCACAGAGGGCCGGGGCCAAATCGCTGACCTCCCGGCCTCAACCGTGGCCCGGGCCAGGATCGGCGGGACCGAACCGATCCCGCGGTTCGATGAGCTGATCGCTGCCTTCCCGGACGTCCGGCTCAATATCGACGTCAAGGACTGGAACTCCGTGGGCACCCTGGCCTCGGCGATCGAACGCCACGGACTGCACGACCGCGTGCTGGTGGCCAGTTTCTCGGACCGGCGGCGCCGGGCAGTGCTGAAGCAGCTGAGCCGTCCCGCCGCGAGCTCGGCCGGCATCGTGTCCAACGCCGTGTTCGTCCTGCTGGGCCCCGTGCTGCCGACGCCGCTGATGTCCGCCGTGGTGCGCCGGGCACTGCGCGGAGTCCACGCCCTGCAGGTCCCCGTCCGCTACGGCGCCGTGCCGGTGGTGACGCCGGGCTTCATCCGGCGGGCACACCGGCACGGGCTGCAGGTCCACGTCTGGACAATCAACGAGCCCGCGGAAATGCACCGGCTGCTTGACCTTGGCGTCGACGGGATTGTCACGGACCGCGCGGACCTGCTCAAATCGGTCCTCCAGGAGCGCGGGACCTGGTCCTGAAGGATCGCTCCGGCCAGGCGCGCAGCAAAGCGGGGGTGACGGCCTCGGCCTGGGGGCGGGGTTTCGCCTGCCGGAAATTAGCGGGGGTGGGCATCGGCGTCTCCCGAGTGCTGGGTTACCGGGACTTCTTCGCTCGTGAGGTGGTCGGCCATATTGAACGCCTCCAGCTGCCATTCCCCCCGGCCGCCGGGCCGGACGAAGCGGCTGACGGAGGCGTTGAGGATGGGGGAGGCGGCCGCGATGTCCAGCAGCTGCTCCTCCGAGAGCCCCTCCAGGATGTAGCGGATGAGCAGGATCACGGCGTCGTGGCAGACCAGCAGGACGCCCCCGCCCGGATGCCTGGTGTCGAGGTCGGCGAGCAGCGAGCGAAGCCGGAGCACGACGTCCGCCCAGGACTCGCCGCCCGGGGGACGGTAGTAGAACTTGCCGAGCCACCGCCGCCGGCCGGCCTCCTCCGGGAGGCGGGCTTCCACCCCGGCCGAAGTGAGCATGTCCAGGATGCCGAGCTCACGGTCGC
>NZ_CAKKMM010001457.1:0-1245 GCF_918698205.1 Microbacterium sp. Bi128
TGGTGACCCACATCCTCAGTGTCACCACCTACAGCCTGCTCGGTGCGTTCCAGTTCCTCCCCGTGCTGCGGGGCCGCCGGGGCTGGCACCGCATCGCCGGCCGCATCCTCGCGCCGGCGGGCCTGCTGGCCGCCCTGTCCGGCCTGTGGATGGCCGTCTTTTATCCGCTGCCGCCCGGGGACGGACCGGCGCTGTTGGTGCTGCGGCTGGTCTTCGGCTCGGCCATGGCGGCGAGCATTGTCCTGGGAGTCGTGGCGGTTGTGCGCCGGGATTTTGTGCGGCACGGCGCGTGGATGACCCGCGGCTACGCGATCGGCGTCGCCGCGGGAACGCAGGCGCTGACGGGGCTGCCGTGGATGCTGCTGGTGGGCCCGCCCGACGAGCCGACCCGGGCTGTGCTCCTGGGGGCAGCCTGGGTGATTAACCTTGCGGTGGCCGAGTACGTCATCCACCGGCGCGCCAGGCGGACCGTGCGGGTCCCTGCCGTCCTCCCCGTGCCTGCCGCCGTCGTCCCCGTGCCTGCTGCCGCCGTCGTCGAAGTCGCCGGAAGCGTGCCGGCTCGCCGTACTTTTCCGGCGAAGCGGATGGTTTCCGGCGACGTGGATGCCGGGCGGCTAGACTCACGCGCATGACAATTGTGGACGATCAAGGCCGCCCGGAGCCTCCCCTTGCCGCCGATGAAACCGCGACCCTCCTGGGTTTCCTGGACTACCAGCGGGCCACGCTGGCGTGGAAATGCGCCGGGCTGCACGCGGCCGGCTTTGTGGCTACTACCGCTGCCTCATCGATGACACTGGGTGGGCTCCTGAAGCACATGGCCTATGTGGAGAGCGAATGGTTCTCCCGTTCCCTGCACGCCCGGGACCGGGAGGCCCCGTTTGCCGCCGTGGATTGGAAGGCCGACCCGGACTGGGAGTGGCATTCCGCCGCCGGGGACACCCCGGACCAGCTGCGCACCTTGTGGCAGGACGCCGTGGACCGGTCCCGGGCCAGCGTCACGGAGGCCCTGGCCGCCGGTGGCCTGGACCAATTAGCCCGTCGCCCGTGGCCGGACGGTTCGGCACCGAGCCTGCGCTGGATCCTGTGCCACATGATCGAGGAGTATGCCCGGCACAACGGCCACGCCGACCTCCTCCGCGAGGCCCTAGACGGCGAGACGGGGGAATAGACGGCGAAACGGGGGAGTAGCATCGCGGCACCCCTCGAACCACCCGTTGCGCTATCAGTCTTGGCGGTTATGGACGC
>NZ_CAKKMM010001458.1:0-1242 GCF_918698205.1 Microbacterium sp. Bi128
GAGTTCCTGGCCCAGCATGGTGGTCTCGGCCGGGAGCATGGGCATCGCGACTGCCTCGAACGCCACGGTCTTCAGCAGTTCCGGCACGTCGACGAATTTCGGCGTGAGCCCGCCGCGGAGCACGTTGTCCGAGGACGCCATGACCTCGATGCCGAGGCCGTGCAGGTAGGCATGGACATTGCCGGCCGGGAGGTACACGGCCTCACCGGGGGCGAGGGAAATCCGGTTCAGCAGCAGGGAAATCAGCACTCCCGGATCTCCGGGGTACCGGCCGTTCAGGCTCACCGCGGTGGACAGTTCCGCCTCGTGCCCGGCCATCGGGGCACCGGAGACGAGAGCCGCAACGATCGTCGCCGTCGCCTCGGCGACGTCCCCGCCGCCGGTGATGAGGCGTTCGAAGGCGGAGCGCAGGGCCACGGGTTCGTCCGGCTGCGCCAGGTCCTCGAGCAGCAGCTGGACCAGCGGCGGCAGCTCCAGCCCGGCGAGCTCAAAGCACGCCGTCAGATGCTGGAAGACCGCACGGGATTCCGCGGCCGGCCGGAACCCGCAGAGGGCCTCGAACGGAGTCAGCGCGAAGATCATTTCGGGCTTGTGGTTATCGTCCTTGTAGTTGCGCTCCGTTGCGGCGGGGTCGACGCCGGCGGCTTCCTCGCGTGCGAAGCCCTCCCGGGCCTGGGTGAGCGTCGGGTGCACCTGCAGGGACAAAGGCGCCTCGGCCGCGAGGACCTTGAGCAGGAACGGCAGGCGCGGACCGAAAGCGGCCACGCTCGCGCTGCCCAGGCAATGTTCCGGATCCCCGGCGATCAGGGCGTCCAGCGGCAGCCGTCCGCCGTCGTGCGTTGCGGGTGCGTGCCGGCCGGCACCGCCGGGCGCCGGCGTCAGCGCGACGGACGGGGAGTCCGGGTGGGCGCCGATCCAGAGCTCCGCTTCGGGACCGCCGGAAGCCGGCCTGCCCAGCAGCCCGGCGATGGCCGTCGGGGAGCCCCAGGCGTAGGGCCGGAGGACGTTCTCAAGTTCGTACATGGCCTGGTCCCTGTCTGATCAATGAAATGTCTCGTCAAAGAAATGTGGTCGCACTGCTGCGGTCAAGGCTGCTGCCGGGGTTAGAGCGGCGCGCACTGTCCGTTGGTGGCGACGAGGTCGCGGATGGACTGTTCGTCGCCGTTGCGCTTGAACTGGTTCAGCATCTCTTCGGTGATCTGCTCGCCGTCCGGCGTGGTGGTCACGGGGGTGAAGTCCGAC
>NZ_CAKKMM010001459.1:0-1238 GCF_918698205.1 Microbacterium sp. Bi128
GGACATTGGAGCTGCCCACCGATTCATCGGCAACGGGCGCGCCGTCCTCGAACCTGACGCCCCGGGTTTTGGTGCCGCCGATGTCCAGTCCGATCACGGCACCTGTCCTCGCCGTGGCAGATGGCGTGGTGGAAGATGGAACGGAGTCCGCCGCCGGCGGCATATCAGTGTTAGTCACTGGAACAGGTTACTGAATCGCTGCAAGGAGCCCGCAATGCCCCACGATCTTTTCGGCACACCCGTCATCGCGGCGCCCATGGCCGGCGGCACCTCCACACCGGCCTTCGTCGAAGCCGTACACCGGGCCGGCGGGCTGGGCTTCCTCGCGGCCGGCTACAAGAGCGTGGCGGCCATGCAGGCGGAAATCCGCACCATCCGGGAGTCCGGCGCCCGGTTCGGCATGAATGTGTTTGTCCCGGATCCGGCCCAGCTGCCGCCCTCCGCGGCGGTGCTGGCGGAACTCGAGGACTACCGGCAGCAGCTGCGCCCCGACGCCCGGCGCTACGGCGTCGAGCTTCCGCAGTTGCGGCTCGACGACGACGACGAATGGCAGGGAAAGATCGATGCCCTGCTCTCAGAGCCCGTGGAGCTGGTCAGTTTCGCCTTCGGGCTGCCCGGCCCGGACGTCGTTCGGGCCCTGCAGCGGGCGGGGTCGGCGGTGCTGGCCACTGTCACTACCGCGGCCGAGGCCGTGCAGGCGGCAGGGCAAGGCGTGGACGCCCTCGTCGTGCAGCACGCGAGCGCCGGCGGACACAGCGCGGCGTTCCTTCCGACCCCGGACCCGCAACCGGCTTACACAGCGGAGCCGGGCGGCACAACTGCGCAGCCGGGCGGCACAACTGCGCAGCCGGGCGGCACGACGGCGGAGCTACTCGCCGAGGTGCGGTCCGCCGTCGACCTTCCGCTGGTGGCTGCGGGCGGCATCATGGATGCGGCCGGGCTGGACGCCGTGCTGCGTGCCGGGGCCGTCGCAGCCCAGCTCGGCACCGCATTTCTCCGCACTGACCAAAGCGGCGCCAAGCAGCTGCACAAAGATGCCCTGGCCGATCCGCACTTCACCCGAACCCGGCTGACACGCGCCTTCACCGGCCGGCAGGCCCGGGCTCTGGAGAACGAATTCGTCCGCGACCACCCCGAGGCGCCGGGGGCCTACCCTGCCGTCCACCACCTCACGGCGCCCATCCGGGCCGCGGCCACCGCAGCCGGCGACGCGGAACGCCTGAACCTGTGGGCGGGCA
>NZ_CAKKMM010001460.1:0-1238 GCF_918698205.1 Microbacterium sp. Bi128
GGCCTGAACGCTCCGGTCACCCCGCACGATTGGATCTACGAGCAGGGCGGCCGCATCGGCTTCGACACTTTCGGCTACGACCTCGAGCTGCCTGATCCGCCGTTCTGGGGCCGCAAACGTGCCGAACGCATGGAGCACTTCGTCAACCTCGTGAACAAGGGCTATGCGGACAAGCTCCTCGTCTCGGCGGACGCAAACTGCAGCCCGCTGGGCTGGCCGGGCGTGAAGGGCCACACCATCAACTACATCTTCGAGGACATGATCCCCGACATGCGCGCGGCCGGTATCGACGACGCCACCCTCAAACTCCTGCTTGAGGACAACCCGGCCGACTTCCTGTCCCTTCACGCCTGACCCCGGACAGACCACCACAACTTGCCCGTTCCGCCAGACATGGCCCGGGCCCAGAAAGAGTCAAGAAAGAGATGAAACCATGAAGGCTGAAGACATCAAGAACCTCAAGATCGCCATCGTCGGCGCGGGGTACGGCGGCGCCGCGGCGGCCAAGGCCCTGAGCCTGCTCGGTGCCGACGTCAGCGTGTACGAACAGGCATCCCAGATGCGGGAGGTCGGCGCCGGCATCGGGCTGCGTCCTGCCACCATGCACCGGTTCAGCCAGTGGGGCATCTTCGACACGATCGCGAACGTAAGCTCCCCGAGCGACTACTTCGAAATCCTCACCGCCACGGGTGAGCCGATCATGAAGGACACCTGGCCGGAGTTCGGCGGGCAGAGCCAGACCCACCTCATCCACCGCGGCGACTTCATCGATGCCCTCCTGAGCGTGCTGCCGCAGGGCATGGTGCACCTTGGCCACAAGCTGGAGACCATCGAGGACAAGGGCGGCCGCCCCGTCCTGACCTTCACCAACGGCACGACGGTCGAGGCGGACCTGGTGGTCGGCGCCGACGGCATCAAGTCAGTGGTGCGCGAGCAGCTCTTCAGCGACAAAGGCCCGGTGTTCTCCGGCGAACACGCCTACCGCGCTGTGATCTCCGCCGACGACGCCCACGGCATGGTGGTGGACGACAACCTGCGGATGTACATGGGCAGGGGCACGAAGGTCTACCTGCTGCCGCTGCGCCACCGCAACCAGATGTCCTTCGATATCACCGCACTGTGCCCGGACAGCACCTGGGCCCCCACCATCACGAAGGATGACCTCGTGGCGACGGTGGAGGGCTTCGACGAGCGGATCGTCAACATCGCCCGCGGCCTCGACATGGACACCGTCAACA
>NZ_CAKKMM010001461.1:0-1236 GCF_918698205.1 Microbacterium sp. Bi128
GTGGTCCGGTGGGCCGCCGAGCAGGGTACGAGCCTGGGCTGGGACGGCAAGAACCTTGCCATCGCCGGCGACAGTTCGGGCGGCAACTTCGTCGCTGCCGTCGCAGCGATGGCCCACGACGACGGGTTCGACCGGATCACGCATCAGGTCCTCTTCTACCCGTCCCTGGACCTGGACTTCGACGTCGACCGCTACGCCTCGCTGCGGGAGAACGCCGAAGGATTCGGGCTGGAGACGGCGGGCCTCAAGCCGTTCAACTCCTTTTACCTGGAGAGCGGGGCGGACCCGGCGGACCCGCTCGTCTCCCCCATCAAGCGCGATGACCTCACAGGCCTGCCGGCGGCGCTCATCATCACCGCCGAGCACGACCCCCTGCGCGATGAGGGCGAACTTTACGGCCAGCGACTGGCGGAGGCCGGCGTCGTGGCGGCCGTCAGCCGCTACCCGGGGGCCAACCACGGCTTCGTCCAGAACTTTTCCTGGATCCCGGAGTTCTACCGGGCCTTCGAGGAAGCAGGCGACTTCCTGAACGCGGGGGCCGGGCAATGACGGGGCCAGTCGCTGTTCATCCCCTGGTCTCGCCGTGTGGCCGGTTCGGACTCTACAGCTTCTTCATCGACGCTCCCGAGCCCGCCATCGTCGACACCGGGATCGCGTCCTCGCCTGCCGAAGGCATGGTCCCGGCACTGGAGGCGATCGGCCGCCGGATCGAGGACGTGCGCTGTATCCTGCTGACCCACGGCCACATCGACCACCTCGGCGGTGCGCACGCCCTATGGGAGCTCACCGGACGGCGCGCGAAGGTCGTGATCCACGAGGCCGACGCGCCTCTGCTGCGCTCCCGGCGCGCGCACGTCGACCAGTACGTGGACGTGCGCCAGCAGTACATCGACAATCCGAATGCCATCGAGGAGCAGACGAAAGCCGCGAACCACGTCATGTCCGGCGAGATGGAGCCGACCATGCTGGTTAGGGGCGGCGAGACCCTCGCCCTGGGCGGGGACGTCACCGTCTCGGTCCACCACATCCCCGGCCACACGGCCGGGTCCGTCGCCTACGTCGTGGACGGGCAGCAGTCGGTCTTCGTCGGCGACGCCGTGCAGATCCACGGAGCGGCCAACGGCTTCCCCGGCTACGAGGATCCGGCCGCCTACCGCTCAAGTCTGCGGTACCTGCGCGACGACGTCCGCCCGCAACACCTGTACCTGGGCCACCCGTACCGGGGCGCTGACGGCG
>NZ_CAKKMM010001462.1:0-1230 GCF_918698205.1 Microbacterium sp. Bi128
CAGCGGGAGTGTCCTGATTTGTTGACATCTGCTTTCCTTCCACGGGACACCGGCGTGATCGCCGGCTGATTCGACTCTCCCGGCTTGCACGTCGCGCCATAAGCCCCGATGGCAGCTAAGTGGAAAACGTGCCCGAAGATGCCGTCGTGGCGGCCTGTGGAGGAGAAGTGTCTGGCCCTTTCCGGTCGGCCAACGGCCGCCAAACGCAAAGCCCTGGTCCGCCGGCGTTTCGCCCGGGCCAGGACAGGGCTGAACCCGAGGGGCTGCGGTCCGCACTGCGACGACAGCCCCTCGGGTTCAGTTGGTGCGGGTCACCCGCGTTCCTAAGGCAGGAAGTATCCCGCGAGGTCGGCGATGAGGTGTGAGGATCCGGAGGACCGGTTGAACAACGTCACCTTTCCGTCTGAGCCGACGGGGACCGAGACCAGGTTCGGCACAGTCTGTCCGGCGGAGAAGTTCAGGTTGGACGCGTCCGGACGGGTGGAACCGGAGGGGTAGGCGGTGATGTAGCCGATGGACTGGGGCGACACGACCGTCAGGTTGAAGACAGCCGCCAGGACGCTCGAGGGGATGCCGTTGGCGCCGGCAATCTGGAAGGACACCGTGGAGTCCGGGCGAACAGCCGTTGCGTTTCGGGTGTCGAGGATCCTGGATGGACCCGTGGCCTTGAACGCACCGGTGGCTGACGGCGTGCCGCCGAGGTAGTAGCCGGCAACGTCTGCGATCAGGTGCGAACGTCCGAACGAACGATTGAGCAGTGTGACTTTTCCGTCTGGACCGATGGGGACCGTGACCAGGTTCGGCACTGTCTGTCCGGCGTTGAAGTTGAGGTTAGACGCGTCCGGACGCGCCGAGCCCGAAGCATAGGCCGTAATGTAGCCGATCCTTGTTGGCTCGGTCACTGTGAGGTTGAAGACCACAGCAGCGGCAGATGCCGGTATGCCGTTGGTCCCCGCAACCTGCAGGGACACGGTGGAATCCCCTGCAAGCGCCGTCGTGGACCGGGTGTCCAGCAGCCGCTTTGGCGCGAGGCTTTGGAAGGCACCCGGCGTCGCTGGCGTCCCCGTGACGTAGTAGCCGGTGACATCGGCGATGAGGTGGGTTGTGCCGGAGGATCTGTTGAACAGCGCCACTTTTCCGTCCGCACCCACCTTGACCGTTACCAGGTTGGGCACGTTTTGGTTGGCACGGAAGTTCACATTGGATGCATCCGGCTTTGTTGTCCCGGAG
>NZ_CAKKMM010001463.1:0-1230 GCF_918698205.1 Microbacterium sp. Bi128
CGCCTACGGACATCCTGCTGGCCGGAACGGTGGGGTCGATGCCGATAACGGCGGACACCTCCGCTGGATACTTGTTCGCGTAGTACAGCGTGGAAAAGCCGGCGATCGAGTGGCCCATGAGAGTGTATGGCGCCCTGATGCCGAGCTGTGACAGCACTTTATGAAGTTCTTCGGCGATGTTTTCAACGGTCCTTGGCCGGGCAGTCATGTCGCTTAAGCCGTAGCCGAATCCCTCAACAACCACTGTTCGGAAGCCGCGCATTTCCCGGACCAGGGGGGCAAAATCGAGCCCCGGGGCAGGGGTCCCGAGTCCACTGAGCAGCACGACCGTCGGCCCGGTCTCGCCGGTGCGGGTGACATTGATGGTTCCCTCATTGAGGTGAACCATTTCGCCGTATGCGACCGTGTGGGACTTTTCGATTTGTTCCAGGATGAGATTGGCCGACGTCGAGGCGGCGAGCAAGCCGGCAATGCTCAGCGCCACCACCCTCGCCATGCGATGGCCCCGCCTCCACCGACGCTTGCGGGGCGGATTGTCCAGGACTGGGAGGGTAGGGCGCGGCATCATGGCAAGACTCCAGGACGAAGGAACTGAGGTAGGCGGTGCGACGTCTCCGCGCTGGGACCGGTCCGGTCAGGCACTTTTGCTGACCAAAATAAATTATACAGCGCTGTTTGAGATAAAGCTCTGGTTGATCATGCCCAAGCTTTTTACAACCCCCGCCCACTAGGGTCGGCGGATGACCTAAGCCCGCGTCTCGACTCATGGCCGCAGCCGGAGCGGACATACTCAAGGTCGCGGAGCTCTCCTCCTCTGACCATCAAACCGCGAGGATCGCCATGAGAATTAACTCCGTTCGCTCAGCCGTAACCACCCTGATCTTGACGGCCGGCTGGTTGGCGGTGGGCCTCCCGGCGCCGGCCCAGGCCGCGGGCACTACGTACTTCGTCAGTGCCTCGGGGAGTGACACCAATCCGGGAACCTCCAGCGCTGCGCCGTGGAAGTCACTGTCGAAGGTCAACTCGATCGTCCTCAAGCCCGGCGACACGGTCAGTTTCCGCAGGGGCGACACCTGGGCCGGAGGCATTGTGACCACCCAGAGCGGAACCGAGGCCGCACCCATCACCTTGATCGGCTACGGGACCGGCAATGCCCCGACGATTACCGGCGGCAAGTCTGGAAACTGCATCAGGATCAACGGCAACTTCACCACCGTTGACGGACTTCGG
>NZ_CAKKMM010001464.1:0-1228 GCF_918698205.1 Microbacterium sp. Bi128
GCCTTGACGTCGTCGAAGCCGGCGGCGATGACGGTGACGCGTGCCTCGTCGCCGAGGGCGTCGTCGATCACGGCGCCGAAGATGATGTTGGCCTCCGGGTGGGCGACTTCCTGGACCAGGCGGGCTGCCTCGTTGATTTCGAAGAGGCCAAGGTCCGAGCCGCCCTGGATGGACAGCAGCACGCCGTGCGCGCCGTCGATCGATGCTTCCAGCAGCGGGGAGGCGATGGCCAGCTCCGCGGCCTTCACGGCGCGGTCTTCGCCGCGGGCAGAACCGATGCCCATCAGCGCGGAACCGGCACCCTGCATGACGGACTTGACGTCGGCGAAGTCGAGGTTGATCAGGCCGGGGGTGGTGATGAGGTCCGTGATGCCCTGGACACCGGAGAGCAGGACCTGGTCGGCGGAACGGAACGCGTCCAGGACGGAGACGTTGCGGTCGCTGATGGAGAGCAGGCGGTCGTTCGGGATCACGATCAGGGTGTCGACTTCATCGCGCAGGGCGTCGATGCCGGCCTCGGCGGAGCCGGCACGGCGGCGGCCTTCAAACGTGAAGGGGCGCGTCACGACGCCGATGGTCAGGGCGCCAAGGGACCGTGCGATCCGGGCGACGACGGGGGCGCCGCCGGTTCCGGTTCCGCCGCCTTCGCCGGCGGTGACGAAGACCATGTCTGCGCCCCGGATGACCTCTTCGATTTCATCGGCGTGGTCCTCCGCGGCCTGCCGGCCAACTTCAGGGTTCGCGCCAGCACCGAGTCCACGGGTCAGCTCACGCCCGACGTCGAGCTTGACGTCGGCATCGCTCATCAACAATGCCTGGGCATCGGTGTTGATGGCGATGAATTCGACGCCGCGAAGACCGACCTCGATCATGCGGTTGACTGCGTTCACGCCACCGCCGCCGATGCCGACGACCTTGATGACGGCCAAGTAATTCTGCGGAGCTGCCACGTTACGTGTCCCTTGTTCGTGTACTAATGCGAAAACTGATCGAGTCCTGCTTGAAGCTTTGAACCTTAACCTTCGACTTGAAGGTTATAGTTATGTCAAGTAACTCATGTCTGTGACGGTATTTCCTATGCAGGGGACATTCAATAACCGGCGCCGCGTGTCGCGCGATTACCGGGCAAATAGCCCCTGTAAGTAGTCCCGCGGGCAGCTGGACGTCCGCTGGACATCCGTGACGCGGCGGATCCGATTGCCGGCTACCGCGTGACAGGGTGCCGGGG
>NZ_CAKKMM010001465.1:0-1228 GCF_918698205.1 Microbacterium sp. Bi128
AGTCCCCGGCGGTGTCCAGCTGCAACTGTTCCTGGCCAAGCCAGCGCTCGCTGCGGCCTCCAACGGAACCGTCACAGCCGGTGAGCCGATTACCGGGCACATCGATGCCGGTCCGGCCTCCGTGGTGGCTCCGAATTCCAAGGTCCGCATCACCGTCCTGAACCAGAAACCTGGCCAGACCTCCGGCCAGAAGGACGGCCAGCCCTTGGAAGTGCCGGTCGATGCGTCGGGAAACTGGCAGTTCCCCGCACCGTCGTTGGCCGGGCCCTTCACGTTCTCGGCTGACACCGTGAACGGCTGCAGCGGCTCCGGCGCAGTCGCCCTGTCCGTCGACGTCTCCCGGCTCGCGGCTCCGGCCATCACCTCACCTGTGGACGGCCAGCCGGAGGGCCCGGGACTCACAGCCATCGACGCCATCGAGGGCACCGGAGAAGCCGGAGGCACGGTGCGGCTCTCCGGCGACTTCACCGGGACCGGGCTCGTCGACGCAGACGGCCGCTGGCGCATCAACGTGGCCGATCAGCCGGTCTTCGGAAAAATTTCGGTCACGGCAGTGCTCACGGCCCCCGGAGAAATGGACAGTCCCGCGGCGACCCGCACCTATACCGTCATTCCGCCGGCTCCGGCGGTGTCGAACCTCAGAGACGGCCAACACCTGCGCCAGGACGCCCTGCCAGCCACCATCTCCGGCACAGCCCTTCGAGGTGCCGGCGTGGCCGTGGCTGTGGACGGGGTGGCCGTGGACTCCGTGCAGGCCGGTTCCGGTTCCGGAGCGGAGGAGGCCGCGCTCGAGCCCGGGACCGCGCAGACCTTGGCCGGCAGTGCCCGGTGGAGTGTCACGTTCCCCGCGGAACTGGATGCCGGAGCGCACACCTTGACCGTGACGCAAACCATTGACGGCGTCGCATCGCCGCCGGCAGCCGTGGCGTTCAGCGTCGAGGCCACGCCCGTTTCCGGGGGCACTCCGGCCGGGCCGCCCGCCGGGCCGCCGGGATCCGTGCAGCCGGCAACGCCTGGCCACCCGGCGGTCCCGCAACAGCCCGCCAACCCTGCCGGGGCTCCCGCCGGACCGGTCAAACCGGCGCAAGCTCCCGCCCCGCCGTCGGACACCTCCGTCGTTGTGGGCGGCGCGGCACCGGGCAGCACAACACCGGACAACACGGCACCAGGCAACACGGCGGGCACCTCAGGCCAGCTGGCGAGCACGGGCGCCGGCGGGCTCCTGCCC
>NZ_CAKKMM010001466.1:0-1228 GCF_918698205.1 Microbacterium sp. Bi128
GGCAGAGGGTGATCCGGAGCGCTGGATGCTCTCGACCTCGATCATGACCACCGACTCGCCGCCGGAGGGCTACGCCGGGGGAATGCTGGCCGAGCTGACCGCGCTGCATGACAGGGTTCCGCTGCCCATGAACCGCGAGACCATGCAGACGTGGCTGGACCCGCAGGCGGATGATGCGGCCGGGCTCGTGGATCTGGTCCGGGCCGGGGCGCACGACGGCGAGGAAGGCTGGACGAGCGACGCCGTCGGCACCGCCGTCGGGAACGTCAGGAATGACTCACCGGAACTCATCCAGCCGGTGGGGAGCCTGTTCTAGCGGTACGCCGGCCTGTCTGGCGGCTGCCCGGCGGCTGCCAAGGCACGGGGCGGCACTGGTTACCTGAGTCAGAGCGTTACTTTGCCGCCGCCGTCGACCGACCAGTCGGGGTTGAAGGCGACCTCCCAGCGGTAGCCGTCGGGATCGGCGAAGTAGCCGGTGTAGCCGCCCCAGGGCTGGGTCTTCGGTGCCGCAACGATGCGGGCTCCCGCGGTCCCGGCTTCGGCCATCACCCGGTCGACGTCCGCCGTGCCGGCCAGGTTGTGGCTGAGCGTGATGCACGCAATGCCGGCAGGGGGATCGGTGGCCGCCTCGGTCTGCATTTGACTCGCGTCCCAGAGCGAAAGGATGAGGCCGTGGTTGACCTGGATGAAGAGCACCTCCCCGGGGACTTCCCGGTGGACCGGCCATCCGAGGCCATCCACGTAGAAGCGGCGTGAGGCGTCAACACTGCGGACACCTAGCGATATGAAGTCGACTCGTGGCTGCATCTTTCGATACTGTCATGCACATGCCCACAAATCACGCAGACGACAAGGCCGCCCAGGCCGACCGCGAACAGCTCGCCGCCGTGCGGGTGGCTGTTGACGAGGTGGACGAGCAGATCGGGTCCGTGAGCGGGCGCCGGGAACGGCTGATCCGGATCGCCGGGACCCTCAAGGCGGACAGCGCCGAGGTCCGTGCGCCCGGGCGTGTGGAGCGGGTCATCGAACACGTCCGCGCCACGGCGGAAAAGAAGGACATCGACGTCGAACTTGTCGAGAAGACCTACCGGGCGACGATCGATGCCTTCATCACGCTCGAGCTGGAAGTGTACAAGTCCAGCTCCTAGAAGTTGCCTAGAGGGCTTCTTCGACAGGCACGTTGGCCTGGTAGTCCCGGCCGTCACAATCGCTGAAGGCCGTCATGAGA
>NZ_CAKKMM010001467.1:0-1227 GCF_918698205.1 Microbacterium sp. Bi128
CCACAAAGCACTGCAGCGCGATCGCGAAGGAGAGCCCGGTGGCGAGCAGTTTGCCGAACGCGTCACGGGTGCCCAGCGCGGCGCGGAATCCCCGGGTGAACAGCAGCAGGTACATCAGGACGATCGCGAAGACGCCGATCAGGCCCAGTTCCTCGCCAAAGGAGGCGATGATCATGTCGCTGTTGGCGAAGGGGACGAGGTTGGGCCGGCCCTGGCCGAGGCCGGTGCCGACCAGGCCGCCGTTGGCCATGCCGAACAGGCCCTCGACAATTTGGAGGCTGCCGCCGAACTGGCGGCCGTAGACCTCATCGGTGAACGCGTTGAGCCAGCCGTCGATCCGCAGGGCCACGTGCGAGAACACGCGGGCAGCGACGACGCCGCCGACGGCAATCAGCACGAGGCCGATGATCACCCAGCTGATGCGGCTCGTGGCGACGTAGATCATGACGAGGAACAGGCCGAAGAAGAGGATCGAGGATCCGAGGTCACGCTGGAAGACCAGCACGCCGATGCTCACGAGCCAGGCGGTGATCATGGGGCCCATGTCCTTGAACCGCGGGAACTGCACCGGGCCGATCTTGCGGCCCGCCAGCAGGATGAGGTCCCGGTTCGACGACAGATAGCCGGCAAAGAAGATGGCCAGCGTGATCTTGGCGATTTCACCCGGCTGGAAGGTCATGGAACCGATCTTGATCCAGACGCTGGCACCCAGGACCTCGCCGGCGGAGACGCCGGGAACCAGCGGCAGGATGAGGAGCACGGCGCTGATGGCCAGGGAGATATAGGTGAAGCGGCGCAGGATCCGGTGGTCCTTGAGGAACCAAATGACCGCGATCGCGACCGCCATGGCCACCAGGGTCCAGCGCAGCTGGTTGTTGCCGGTGTCTTCGCCCACCCTGTCCAGCCGGTGGATCATGGCCAGGCCCAGCCCGTTAAGGGCGACCACGAGCGGAAGTATTACCGGGTCGGCATATTTTGCGCGGAGCCGCAGCACCACATGGAAGGCGAGGGCGGCCAACGCCAGGAGTCCGGACTGGAACCAGAAGTCGGTGTCAAACGCTTTTTGCCGGTCCACGCCCACGAGTGCCTGGGCACCAATCCCTACGGCGAGGGCGAGGACCAGGAGGACAAGCTCCACGTTTCGTCGTGGCCTGGGCACGGGGTCGATGGGTGTCATTTGGCCCCCTCGCAATTCGTAGTCGGGGTGGCGGATGGCGACGGCTTGGC
>NZ_CAKKMM010001468.1:0-1226 GCF_918698205.1 Microbacterium sp. Bi128
GCTCCCAGGTCGTCGTCGTGATGCCGGCATCCGACGGATACGGCGAGGCGGGCCAGGGTGACATCCCGGCCAACGCCCCGCTGGTGTTCGTCGTCGACATCCTCGGCGTCCAGCACGCGGCGGCGCCCGCTCAGTAGGCTGAGCGGATGCGTCGCGTCCTCATTCTCGGCTCCACCGGTTCGATCGGCACCCAGGCGCTCGACGTCATCCGGGCCACCCCCGAGCGGTTCGAGGTGGTGGGACTCGCCGCGGGCCGCGACCGCGCGGGTGTCGAGGCGCAGGCGGCGGAATTCGGCGTCGAGGCGATCGCTCTCGGTGCGACGGAGGCCGAGCAACTCGTCCGCGATGTCGAGGCCGACGTGGTGCTCAACGGCATCACCGGTTCGGTCGGGCTCGGCCCGACGCTGGCGGCGCTGGAAGAAGGGCGCACGCTGGCGCTCGCCAACAAGGAGTCGTTGATCGTCGGCGGCGACCTCGTCACCCGTCTGGCGGCCCCCGGGCAGATCGTCCCGGTCGACTCGGAGCACTCAGCGATCGCGCAGGCGCTGCGCTCGGGCGAGCCGCACGAGGTGCGGCGGCTCGTGCTCACGGCATCCGGCGGTCCGTTCCGAGGACGTTCGCGCGCCGAACTGGCCGAGGTCACCCCGGCCCAGGCGCTGGCGCACCCGACGTGGGACATGGGGCGCGTGGTCACGACCAACTCCGCGACCCTGGTGAACAAGGGCCTCGAGGTCATCGAGGCGCACCTGCTCTTCGACGTGCCGTACGAGCGCATCGACGTCGTCGTGCACCCGCAGTCCATCGTGCATTCGATGGTCGAGTTCATCGACGGATCCACGATCGCGCAGGCGTCTCCGCCGGACATGCGTCTGCCGATCTCGCTCGGCCTGGACTGGCCGCACCGGGTGGCGGGAGTGGGCGCGCCGCTGGACTGGACGACGGCGTCGCAGTGGACCTTCGAGTCGCTCGACGAGGAGGCCTTCGGGTCGGTGGCGCTGGCCAAGCACGTCGGTCGCGCCGGTGGCACCTACCCCGCGGTGTTCAACGCCGCCAACGAGCAGGCAGTGGACGCCTTCCACGAGGGGCGTCTGAGCTTTCTCGGCATCGTCGCGGTGATCGAGCGCGTCGTGGACCGCCACGAGGCCCCCGGCGCCCTCACCCGCGAGTCGCTCGCCGACGCCGAGGCGTGGGCGCGTCGCAGCGCCGACGAGGTCATCGCCGCGAGC
>NZ_CAKKMM010001469.1:0-1225 GCF_918698205.1 Microbacterium sp. Bi128
GCGGCACCTCCGGTGGTTGCGGCCTGCTTGGTTTTGCCGGCGGTGGCGGCCTTCTTCTTGCGCGGGTTGAGTCCGAAGATCGCCCGGACCAGCGGCGGCGCCGCGATGAACAGCACGATGAGTGACTGGACCACGAGCACGATGTCGATCGGAGTTCCGGTCTGGATCTGCATCTGGACAGCGCCTGCGCGGAAGGCCCCGAACAGCAGGCCGGCGGCGAAGGTGCCCCATGGCGAGGACCGTCCCAGCAGCGCGACCGTGATCGCGTCAAAGCCGTAGGTTGCCGCGACACCGTCGGTCAGGACCTTTTCGGTGCCCGCCACCTGTGCCACGCCGGCCAGGCCTGCCAGGCCACCGGCAATGGTCATCACCAGGATGGTGGCCCGGGAGACGTTGATGCCGGCGGTCAGGGCTGCCTTGGGGTTGGCCCCGACGGCACGGAATTCGAAACCGAGCGTGGAGCGGTTCAGCAGCCACGAAACAAACACGGTGGCCGCGATGGCCAGCAGGAATCCCAGGTGCAGCCGGTACTGGCTGCCGAAGATCAGCGGGTACGCGGCGCTGGGGTCCACGATGGGCGATATCGGTGTGTCCGCCCCCGGACGCTGGAACAAGTCAGTGTCGAGCAGGTAGCGCAGGAAATAGAGTGCGATGTAGTTGAACATGATGGTCACGATGACCTCGTGGGCGCCGGTCCGGGCTTTGAGCACGCCGACGATGCCGCCCCAGACGGCGCCGCCGATGACGCCGGCCACCAGGACCAGCAGCAGGTGTATCCCCAGCGGCAGGTGCAGCGCGAAGCCGACCCATGAGGCGAGGATGCCGGCCATGATGATCTGGCCCTGCGCACCGATGTTGAACAGGCCCGCGCGGAAGGCCAGGGCGACGCCGAGGCCGGCGGTGATCAGCGGGGTGGCGATGGTCAGCGTCTCCATGAGGGGGGCGAACTGTCCGGCCACGCCGTTCCCGCGGGGGTTGAAGACCGCGCCCTGGAAGAGGGCGACGTACGAATCGGTGGCGGCGGACCAGACGGCGATGAGGAAGTCACTGGGCCGGGCAAAGAGATAGCCCGCCGTGGTGCCGACAACCTTGTCCGTCATGGCGATGAGCAGGCCGCCGAGGATCAGTGCGAGCAGCACCGCCAGGATGGTCACGATGCCGTTGCCGGTGAAGATCTTGCGCAGCAGCGACTCCTCTTCCGGGGCACCCGGAAGAGCTCCGCTCT
>NZ_CAKKMM010001470.1:0-1225 GCF_918698205.1 Microbacterium sp. Bi128
CAATTGGCCTGGCCTTGGTGCTTCAGCTGACCGCCTTCGCCTCAAACCCGACCGAAGAGGAATTCGCGGCCGCGCAGGAGGGACTGAACAGCCCGTCGGCATCCGCCTCACCCACAGCGGCCCCGACGAACGGCGCGAACATCCCCAAGCCGGAGACTGCCGCAGGCAAGACGTTCACGGGCGAGCTCAAGCTGAACCGCGGCACGCTCGGCGTCGAACTCGACGGCACGAAGGCCCCCCAGGCCGCGGCGGTCTTCAAATCCCTTGCCGACCAAAAGTTCTACGACGGCGTCAGCTGCCACCGGCTGACCACGGCGGAGAACTTCGGCGTACTCCAGTGCGGTTCCAAGGCAGGTGACGGCAGCAGCGACCCGAGCTACAGCTGGGGCCCGCTGGAAAACACCCCGACGGACAACAAGTACCCCGCCGGAACCATCGCAGTGGCCCGGACCGGCGGGAACGCCAACGGTAACGGCACCCAATTCTTCATTGTGTACAAGGACACCGTCATTCCAGCGGATGCCGCCGGGGGCTATACGGTGGTGGGCAAGGTGACCTCTGGACTCGACGTGGTGGGCGGTATTGCCGCTGCCGGACTGAAGCCCGGCGACAACGCCACCGACGGCGCACCTGCGGAACCAGTCACGATAGACTCGTTCTCACTGAAGTAACCAGCCGCGGCCCCCAAGGCCCTGGTCCCGGTATTTCCCTCCAAGCGAAAGACTTCTAGCGGTGACAGACAGTCAGAAATCCGACGAAACATTGGCAACAGCAGCTGCCAACGAAACCGAAACCGAGGCGACCCCCGCCGAGAGTGCAGGCGCTGCCGTAGACTCCGACGGCGAGACTGCGGCACCCGAGGCCCCAGCCGCGACCAGCGAGGAACCCGCCGAGGCACCCGAGGCCACTGTGCCCACCGTTCCGGCAGAACCTGCCGAGCCCGCGGAGACGGCCGAGCCTGTTGACCAAGCTGAAGCCACCGCCGCCCCGGTTCCGACGCCGGGTCCCGCGCCGGCCGCGCGTCCCGCGCCGAGCCCGGCAGCGTTTGCCGGCCGGCCGAAGGCCAAGCCGTCCGCGGCCGCACCGGCTCCGGCCCCGGCGGCCGTGTCCTCCGCAGCCTCACTGGCCGAAGCGGCCCGCTGGGGCCGTGTTGAAGGCGACGGCCACGTCTTTCTGACCGTTGACGGCACGGAATACCCCGTAGGCCAGTACCCGGGTGTCAGCG
>NZ_CAKKMM010001471.1:0-1224 GCF_918698205.1 Microbacterium sp. Bi128
CCCCCCCCCGCCACTCGACGGCGGACGTGACGTTCCGCCAGGCGGCCAGCGCGGAGCTGCTCGAAGAGGGCAACCGGTACGACCTCGTGGTATCCAACCATGTCCTGCACCACCTTGACGGGCTGGAAGCGTTTCTCGCCGAGTCGGCCCGGTTGTCCCGCGGCACAGTGGTCCACAACGACATCCGCCGCAGCCCCGCCGCCTACGCGCTGTTCTCTGCCGGCTCCTGGGTGCTCACCGGCTCCTACATCCGGCAGGACGGGCTGACCTCGATCCGCCGAAGCTACACCGCCGCGGAGCTGGCCGCCGCCGCTCCCCCGGGCTGGACCGTCGCCCGCCACGCCCCCTTCCGGAACCTGCTGCTGCACGGCACTCCCGGCGGCGCCTACCAGTCAGGGCCCGGCGCCAGTGGCTGAGGTTCTGATCATCGGTGCCGGTCCGGTGGGGCTGTTCATGGCCGCGCTGCTGCTGCAGGACGGCGTGGATGTGCAGGTGCTGGAACAGCGGGGCGCACCGGAGCCGCAGTCGCGCGCCATCGGCATCCATCCGCCGGCGCTGGCCGCGCTCGCGGGAACCGGAGTTGCCGAGGCCATGATTGCCGAGGGGGTCCAGATCCGCCGAGGCATGGCACTGGCCGGCGGAAAATGCCTCGCCCGGATGTCTTTTGCCGGCGTCTCGGACCGCTTTCCGTTCGTCCTGTCCCTGCCCCAGGCCCGCACTGAGGCGCACCTGGAACGGCGGGTCAACGAGCTCGGCGACGCCGCCCTGCACCGCGGCGTCCGCCTCACCGGGCTGTCCGACGACGGCGGCCGGGTCAGCGTGGAAGCCGACTCCAAGAGTGGCACCCTGCGCTATTCGGCGCCGCTGGTCATTGCTGCCGACGGCGTGCGTTCCACGGTGCGGGCGCTGCAGGGCGTCGACGTGCGCGTGAAAGAGTACCCGGACAGTTACCTGATGGGTGACTTCGCGGACGGGACGGGGTTCGGTCCGGACGCGGCACTGTTCCTCTCCGGCGACGGCATCGTGGAGTCGTTCCCCTTGCCCGGCCAGCTCCGCCGCTGGGTGGTCCGGCTGGGTACCGGCGACTTCCCGGCTGGCGATTCCCCGCCCGGCGGACCTGATGCCGGCGGACCCGGCGCCGACGCCCGGTGGCTCACGGGCTGCGTGCGCGAACGGACGGGACTCGCCATCGACGCCGGGACCAACAGCATGCTCAGCACCTTC
>NZ_CAKKMM010001472.1:0-1224 GCF_918698205.1 Microbacterium sp. Bi128
CCTCCCACTCCCCCGCGACGGGATCCACGAGGCTTTCCTCCGCCTTCATGCCCGCCACGAGCTGCATGACCACCTTGTCATCAAGCGGTTTGACGGTGCCGTCCCGGCTGGTGCCCTTGGTCTTGTAGTCGATAAGACAGGTCCGGCCGTTGATCCGTGCGACGAGGTCCAGGGTGCCGGCATAGCCGACCGTCTTGTTCCACACCGTAATTTCCGGGGCGATGGGCTCAACCTGGAAGAGCTCCCACCATTCGTCGAAGCGTGCCGCGAAGGCTTCCTCGCCGTTGGCGGCCAGCGCCTCCCGTGTTTCCTTCATCTGGTGCGGCCGGCCGAGCGCACGCAGCGCAACCTGCTCGCAATAGTTGTGGACCCGGTCGCCGCGTTTGGCGGCATCGTCCCGGTACGACTCCGCCGCCTTGGCGGCCCGGCTGACCGCCTGCCGCAGTTTGGCCGGGCTCCCCAGGATGCCGGGGAGCTCGGGATCCTGGGCCAGACTGTTGGCGCCCATGTACCCGAACCAGCCGTCCAGGCCGTGTGGCTGCTGGCCGATCACCGTGGTGATGGAAGGCACAGAGAACTGAGCCGACGTGGAGCGGGCGTACATGCGGCCATGGTCCGTGGCGTGGGCGAGGAGTGGAGCGGTCATATGAAGACTCTTTCACGGGGGTCAGACAACGATGAAAAGCAAAATGGCCCGCCCCGCTGAGTCAGCGGAACAGACCATTTCGTTAGTGGGCGATACTGGGTTCGAACCAGTGACCTCTTCGGTGTGAACGAAGCGCGCTACCACTGCGCCAATCGCCCTAACGACATTGAATGCTAGCCCACCCGGGCGGATTTTAGAAATCGGCCCGGGGGAACCTGGCCGCGGCGGGAATGCGGCCCAATACTCCCGCGCAACAGGCCCCGTGCACGGGCCGTTCCACCAGCCCTCCACCGGCCGTTCCAGTCGTCCCCCTCAGAAGGCCCGCTCAGTAGTCCCGGCGCCACTTAGGGCCACGGCTGAACACCGACGCTAATTACAGCGCTGTAATTAGCAAAATCCCCTAGAACTCGGGGAAGTAGGGCCATGGAACCCGGGCCAATGGGTCTCGATTTGTAGATTCCCAGAACCTCCTATAGAGTTCTTACTCGTTGGAACGCGAGGAAATGCCGAATGCGGCAAGGCAATGCACACCAACAATGCGGACGTAGCTCAGCTGGTAGAGCACCAGCTTGCCAAGG
>NZ_CAKKMM010001473.1:0-1224 GCF_918698205.1 Microbacterium sp. Bi128
GGACTTGCTCCTGCCCGGCACACGCCCGGCCACCAACAGAAAGATCCGATGCAGACCACTTCTGACCACGCCGTCCCGGCGCAAGTTGACCTGAAGCAGGCCGACCGCCCGGACCACAAGCCCCTGGTCCGCTGGCTACTGGCCAACCAGGTCGCACCCGCCGGCCCCGAAGCCGAGGAAGATCACAAGCCCAACGCCTGGTGGAAAGTCATGTGCCTGACCGGCGTCGACTATTTCTCCACCCTGTCCTACCTTCCCGGTATCGCCGCCCTGGCCGCCGGTGCCCTGTCGCCGCTGGCCACCCTGCTCATTGTGGCCCTGACCCTGCTGGGCATGCTGCCCATGTACCGCCGGGTCGCGCAGGAGAGCCCGCACGGGCAGGGCTCGGTTGCCATGCTGGAGAAGCTGCTCCCGTTCTGGCGCGGCAAGTTCTTCGTGCTGCTGCTGCTCGGGTTCGTTGCGACCTCGTGGATCATCACCATCACCCTCTCCGGAGCCGACGCGACGGTGCACCTGCTCGAGAACCCGATCGTACCTGCGGGATTGAAAGGCAGTGCCGTGATCATCACGGTGATCCTGCTGCTGATCCTGGGTGGGGTGTTCCTGCTCGGCTTCAACGAGGCCGTCGGCGTCGCCATTCCGCTTGTGGCCGTCTACCTGCTCCTGAACGCCGCCGTCGTCGCAGCAGGATTCGCCCATGTTCTCTCCGAACCGTCCCTGATCGCCGGCTGGACCGACCGGCTGCTCGCCAGCGCCGGCGGCGGCCCCATGGACCTGATCGGGCCCGCCGTCATCGCCTTCCCCCTGCTGGTCCTGGGCCTGTCCGGGTTCGAGACAGGCGTCTCGATGATGCCGCTGATCAAGGCCACCGGCGACAGCCCCGAGCAGGTCATGGCGTCCCGGGTCAGGAACACCCGCAAGCTGCTCACCACGGCGGCGGCCATCATGAGCGTCTACCTGATGTCCACCAGCTTCCTCACCACGGTCATGATCCCGGCCAAGGAGTTCGAGGAGGGCGGACAGGCCAACGGCCGCGCCCTGGCGTTCCTCGCCCACGACCTGTTCGGCGCCGGGTTCGGCACCGTTTACGACATTTCCAGCGCCCTGATCCTTTGGTTCGCCGGAGCCTCCGCCATGGCCGGACTCATCAACATCGTGCCCCGGTACCTGCCGGCCTACGGCATGGCGCCGGAATGGGGCCGGGCCGTCCGCCCGGTCGTAATC
>NZ_CAKKMM010001474.1:0-1224 GCF_918698205.1 Microbacterium sp. Bi128
AACGCCCCCAGCCAGGCACAGTCCTAATGCTTGTGATGGTCCTCAGTCAGACATCAGTCGACCAGAGCCATAAGTCACGGGTATGGATTCGACGTTGCTTGCGACATTCCGAGATCGCGGGCAACCGGCGCAGCGGGCTCAAAGCCTTCGATCATCCATAATTATCGCTGTGGACCACGCGCGAGTACCTCGGATCGAGGTCGTCTTCGAAACGGATCGGCTGCTGCTGCGGCCATGGCGGGTGTCTGATGCCGCCGTCCTGCGCGAGCTGTGGACCGAGCGCGATCCTCGCGTCCCTCCGCATCGTCGCATCAGTCCCGATGGTCACCCCACGCTGGAAGATATCGAGGACCGGATCCGTCGTGATAGCCGACGCCCCTTCCCTGGGTTGCTGGCCGCAGAGCAAAAGAGTTCGGGGCAGGTCATCGGCTACTGCGGGCTGATTCCCAACGAGCACGGACGGGCTGGAGAGCCAGAACTCGCGTTCGAGTTCCTCCGCGAAGTCTGGCGCCAGGGGTTTGCGACCGAGGCCTCGTGGACCGTCCTCCAGCGGGCGCAGGCGTCGGGCTACCGACGCCTGTGGGCTACAGTCCGTGACTGGAACACCGCGTCACGCCGTGTGCTGGCCAAACTCGGATTTGTCGAAACCGGGCAAGTAGAACCTGACGAAATCCACGGCGATTCTCTCTTCACTACGAAGACACTCTGACCATAATCCGGCCCGGCACTGGAGCTAGTCGGTCCGTCTTGGTAGCTTCAACGCATGGCCATCAAACTTGAAAACGTCGGTATTGCGGTTCGTGACCTCGAAGCAACAATCGCCTTTTTCACCGACCTCGGTCTCACCGTCGTCGGCCGTGATACCGTCAGCGGCGAGTGGACCGACACTGCCGTCGGACTTGATGGCAACCATGCCAAGATTGCGATGCTCCAGACCCCGGACGGTCATGGTCGACTTGAGCTCTTCGAGTACATCCACCCTAAAGCGATCGAGTCGAACCCAACCCGTCCCAACGACATCGGCATGCACCGCGTGGCCTTCTCGGTTGACGACATCGACGAGGCCCTTGAGGTAGCTGCGAAGCACGGATGCCGTCCGCTACGCGGTGTGGCGACCTACGGTGACGTCTACAAACTCACCTACCTCCGAGGTCCCAGCGGAATCCTCGTGATGCTCGCCGAGAAACTGAAAAAAGACTAACACCCGGATCGGCCCGATTAGCC
>NZ_CAKKMM010001475.1:0-1222 GCF_918698205.1 Microbacterium sp. Bi128
CCCTGCGGGATCCCGTGGACTACGACGCCTTCGCGGTGGAACTGTCCAGTTTCCAGCTGCACTGGAGCCACTCGGTGTCGCCGGTGGCCAGCGTGTGCCTCAACGTCGCTGAAGACCACGTGGACTGGCACGGCTCCTACGCCTCCTACCTCGCCGACAAGGCCAAGGTCTACGCCAACACGAAGAAGGCCTGCATCTACAACGCCGAGCAGATCGAGACCGAACGCATGGTCGAGGACGCGGACGTGGTTGAAGGCTGCCGGGCCGTGGGATTCACCACACTGACCCCGGCCATCAGCATGCTCGGCGTCGTGGAAGGGCTGCTGGTTGACCGGGCGTTCATCGCCGAACGCAAGGACAGCGCGGCCGAACTCGCCTCGATCGCCGACCTCGGACCGGTGGCGCCGCGCCACATGGTGGCCAACGCGCTGGCAGCCGCTGCCCTGGTACGGGCCTACGGGGTGGAGCCATCGGCTGTGCGCCAGGGCCTGCTGAACTACCTTCCGGGAGACCACCGGATCCAGCTGGTGGCCCGGCATGAGGGTGTGCTGTGGATCAACGATTCCAAAGCCACCAATCCGCACGCCGCCGCCGCCTCGTTGTCCGCGTTCCAGAATGTGGTGTGGATCGCGGGAGGTTTGTCCAAGGGCGTGAATTACGACTCCCTGATCCAGGAACAGGGCAGCCGGCTCAAGGCCGTGGTCCTGATCGGCGCGGACTCCAGCGATCTGCAGGCCGCCCTGAAGCGACACGCGCCGGATGTCCCCGTGATCGGGCAGGGCAAGGGCGAGACTGAAGACGTGCAGACTGCCGGTACGGCCAAAGCCGACGCAGGCCCTTCGCCGATTTTCGGCGAGACTGTGATGGCCCAGGCCGTTGCCTCGGCGGCGCAGCTGGCCGCCTCCGGGGACACTGTGCTGCTGGCCCCGGCGGCTGCTTCCATGGACCAGTTCTCTTCCTATGCTCACCGTGGCGATGCCTTCATCGAAGCTGTCCGCGAGCTCGTGGAAGGGCAGGCTCAGACCAGCGAGGAGTAACAATGGTCAGCACGCCCACACGTACGACGGCGGCACGACCCGCCGCAGGCGGGGCCACCAGTGGCACGCCCGCCGGCCGTCCGGCCCCTTCGGCGGCGCGGCCAACGGCCGGCGGCCCCGCCGTCACCCCCGCGGCCCGGGTGCGTGCCTGGAGCCGCGTATTCTGTTCCGCGCTGGCAGGCACC
>NZ_CAKKMM010001476.1:0-1222 GCF_918698205.1 Microbacterium sp. Bi128
AATATGGACACCTCGCCAGCCGCTACATGCAACTCATCTCCGAGCTTCTGGCGGACGTTCCCAGCAAATGATCCAGCTCCTCAAGAATGCGCGGCTCGCCGCGAGTGTCATCAGCCAACACCTGGTTGATGACCCGGCTCTCCTGTACCTGCAAGCTGCCCGCCGTCTGCCCGCCGTCGTGCGCCCTTTCGGCCGGGTTGTCACCGCCATCTTTCCGAGGAACTCGGTGGCGGCTCCCGTCATCCTCGCCGCGCTCAGCAACGGAAACGACGCCGATGCCAAGCGCCGCCTCGAACTGGCCGCGGATGGCCCCACCCAGGGGGAACCGGCCCGGCGCCTGGCGGACAGTGCCCTGTCCGCCGGCCTGCTGGAGATATCGGACGACTTATTGGCCAAGGCAGGGAATGCTCGCGGCCTGAAGTCTGCGCGGGCCCGCAGATTGTGGCATGACGGGGACCTCAGCGGGGCCGTCAAGGCCCTCGACGGCTCCGGCGCTGCAGGACGGCGGCAGCAGGCACGACTCGCCGGTGAGGCGGCGGTCTACGCCGGCGCAGCCCCGGTGCTCCGTCGGCAGGACTTCGAACCGGTTCCCGGCCGGGTCCTGCATTTGCTCACCAATTCACTGCCCCACACCGCCAGCGGCTACGCCCAGAGATCCCACTCCATCATGGTGGCCCAGCGGGAAGCGGGCTGGGGCGTTCTGGCGGTCACGCGGCTCGGGTACCCCGTTCAGGTCGGCAAATTCCTGGCGCGGGCCACCGACGTGGTGGATGGCGTCCGTTACCGGCGCCTCCTCCCGTCGCGGCTGGCCCGCACCATGGACGCGCGTCTGCAGCAACAGGCCGAGGAATTACTGCGGGTGGCCCTGCAATTCAGGCCGAGTGTCCTGCACACCACCACACACTTCGTCAATGGATTGGTGGTCCGGGCCGTGGCCGATGCCCTGGGCATCCCGTGGGTGTACGAGGTCCGCGGCCAGCTGGCAGACACGTGGGCCGCCACGCGGGGGCCTGCGGCACGGGACAGCGAAAAGTACGCGCAATTCCAGGCCCGGGAAACCGAAGTCATGCGCGACGCCGATTTGGTGGTGACGCTGGGCCATGCCATGAAAGCCAATATTGTGGCCGCGGGCATTCCGGGCGGGAAGATCGTCATCGCTCCCAATGCCGTGGGCGGGGCATTCCTCGACCAGCCCGGGGACGCCGCCGACGCGCGCCGCGAA
>NZ_CAKKMM010001477.1:0-1222 GCF_918698205.1 Microbacterium sp. Bi128
GCCGTGATGATGTCGGCGTCGACCATTGTGGTTGCCCTGAACGCCCAGTTGCTGCGCAGGCTCAAGCTCAACCCGGCCGCGGTCAGCTGACCTGGTGGAGGCCCCGCTGCCGGAAACCACCCGCCGTGAGTCATCATTCGGGAGATCGTATGCCCGGGTGGGTCCGCGGATGGACGCCCGCGGCGCAGCAGAGCACCGCCGCCGGCTCGTCGCGCCGGCGCACGGCTTCGTCATCGAAATCGGGGCGGGCTACGGGGCCACCTTCCCGTTCTACCCTTCCACGGTGTCCGGCGTGCTGGCCCTCGAACCGGACCCCACGCTCCGCGCGCTGGCCCTCGCCGCCGCCGGCAAGGCGCCTGTGCCCGTCACGGTGAGGGACGGCGTGGCGGAAGCGCTGCCGGCGGCGGATGCCTCGGCCGACGTCGTCGTCTCCAGTTTGGTGCTGTGCAGCGTGGCGGACCCGTCCCTCGCCCTGGCGGAGGTGGTCCGGGTCCTGCGCCCCGGCGGCCTGCTGCTGTTCTACGAACATGTCCGCTCAGCGCACCGCCTGTTGGGGGCCGCCGAAGACCTGCTCACACCGCTGTGGGGCCGGATGGCAGGCGGATGCCACCCGAACCGTGACACCGCAGCCATGATCGCCGCGGCAGGCCTGAGCGTGCAGGGCGTCGAGCGCTTCGGCTTTTCGGTGCTTCCCGGCAATCCGCGGCTGGCCCACGTCCTCGGCATGGCGGGCAAATCCTGACCCCGCCCCGGCACAACGAAGAGGGGCGCCTGCCCCGATGGCAGACGCCCCTCTCATGATTTCGCTCCGGCTGAGCCGGCCTGGATTTGCTAGGCCTTCTTGGGCGGCAGGGCCAGCTTGAAGATCTTCGCCCACGTGGAGCCGACCTGCTTCAGCAGCGGACCCGTGGTGTACGGCAGTCCGTAGCGCTTGCAGATCTCCTGCACCTTCGGCTGCACCTCCGCGTAGCGGTTCGAGGGCAGGTCCGGGAACAGGTGGTGCTCAATCTGGTGCGAGAGGTTGCCGGTCATGAGGTGCATGAACTTGGAGCCGGAGATGTTGGCCGAGCCGATCATCTGCCGCACATACCAGTCACCGCGGGTCTCGCCCTCCACCATTTCCTCGGTGAAGGTGTCGGTGCCTTCGGGGAAGTGGCCGCAGAAGATCACTGCGTGCGCCCACACGTTGCGGACGGCGTTGGCGGTCAGCGTGCCGTAGAGG
>NZ_CAKKMM010001478.1:0-1222 GCF_918698205.1 Microbacterium sp. Bi128
GTCCAGAATTGCCAAGCCGATGGCAACGGCGATGCCCGGGAGGACGCCCAGTATGGTCACCCCCAGGAAGGTCGCGAGCATCACCAACGATTCACTGCGGCTCATGCCGATGAGCCGTCGCACACCGGCCGGGTCGGCTATTGCGGCGGCTGCGGCGATGACAATGGCTGCAAGGGTTGTGGCCGGCAGGAACTCGGTGACGCCAGGCGCCACAAGCATGAAGCCGAGCACCAGGACGGCGCCTACGGCCCCCGTGAGCTGGGATTTCGCCCCGGACTCGACTGCCACCGGCGTGCGGGACGTGCTGGCCGACACCGGGAAGCCACCGAGCAGCCCGGTGGCAGCGTTCGCCGCGCCCAAGGCTGCCATTTCGTGGTTGCCGGATACCCTGCCGTCCTCTGCGGCCGCCAGGGATTGTGCCAGGGTACCGGTATCAACGAAGACGATGAGGGCGATCGCGGCGGCGGCGGGCAACAGTGTCAGGACGTCGGCCCAGCCAATTCCGCCCAGGGCCGGTGCAGGGAGCCCCTGCGGGAGGGCACCTGTGACCTTCAAACGCTCTTGGAGTCCCAGCACGGCCACGGCGATGCAGGACACAACCACCGCAATGAGCACGCCCGGAACCTTCCATTTCAGCCGGCGGGGAACCCAGATGAGCGCCAGCGAGACCAAGCCGAGCAGTAGTGCCGTCAAATTGGTCTCGCCGGCAAGCACTTTCGGCACGGCGGCGATGAGTTTTTCCCAGGGTGTACCGCCTTCCACGGAGATCCCCAGGAGGGTGGGAAGCTGGGACACGGCCACCAGCAAGGCGATGCCGTTGAGATAGCCGAGCCGGATGGGCTTCGACAGCAGTCCAGTGACGATTCCCAACCGCAGCACTGAGCCGAGCAGAAAGCTGCCGCCAATCAGTATGGCGAGGAGACCGGCCAGGGCCACGGATTTCTGCTCATTATCCGCGGCCAAGGGAATCAAGGCTGCCACGATCATCGGAGCGAGCGCGGAATCCGGGCCCAGCACCAGCACACGCGATGGCCCGACTGCCGCGTAGACAAGCAGGGGCACTACCGTCGCGTACAGGCCGGTCACCGGTGGAAGGCCGGCGGCCTGGGCGTACGCCATACCAGCTGGGACCAAGATCGCGAAGAGCGCGGCGCCCGCCACCAAGTCGTGGCGCAGCCACTCGATCCTGTAGCCACGCAGGGCCGGCGGGACCGCCCAGAAT
>NZ_CAKKMM010001479.1:0-1217 GCF_918698205.1 Microbacterium sp. Bi128
GAAGGCACCTCCGGCATCGGCTGGGTTTTCGGACATCTGATCGACGGCACGCAGGCCGAGTTCGTCCGCGTCCCCTATGCAGAGAACTCCCTGCACCTCCTGCCTGAGGGAGTCAGCGACCAGCAGGCCGTCATGCTCTCCGACATCCTCCCCACCGGCTTTGAGATCGGCGTGCAGTACGGCCGGGTCAAGCCCGGCGACACGGTCGCCGTCATCGGCGCGGGCCCCGTGGGACTTGCCGCGATCTCCACCGCCGGCCTCTACGGCGCCGCCACGATCATCGCCGTCGACCTCGACGCGAACCGGCTCGAGAAATCCCGCGAATTCGGAGCCACCGACGTGGTCCTCTCATCCGATGCCGACTGGAAGGAGCAGCTCATGCTCCTGACCGACGGGCAGGGTGTGGACGTGGCGATCGAGGCCGTGGGCGTCCCGGCGACCTTCACGATGTGCACCGACATCGTGCGTCCCGGCGGCACCGTGGCCAACGTGGGTGTGCACGGCAAGGCCGTGGAACTGCACGTCGAAGACCTCTGGATCCGGAACATCAACATCAGCATGGGCCTGGTGAACACCAACACCACCCCCATGCTGCTCAAGCTCGTGGCACAGCAAAAGATCCCCGCGGACAGTTTCGCCACCCACCACTTCACCTTTGACGAGTTCATGGAGGCGTACGACACTTTCGCCCGCGCCGCGGAGACGAAGGCCCTCAAAGTCGTGATCACGGCATGAACGCGCTCGTTGTCCTCCACGCAGGCAGTGCCGGCGCGATCGACGAAGCCAAGCCGTTCGTGATCCCGCTCGGGCGGTAGCGGCCCGGGCCGCCAGCTTCCGGAAGCCACGTCCGGCCGGGCGTGGCAAACGGACCATCTGAAAGGACGGCGGCCATGAAGGCAGGCCGGATTGTCATGCTGGTGATCGGCTCGCTGTGCGCGCTGGTCGGTTTGGGACTGTTGGCGGGCGCCGGCTTTGCAGGCTGGGTCAACTACCAACAACGTGACGGCAGGTACTTCATCACGCCGTCAGCGCCTTTCTCAGGCAATTCCTACGCGCTGACGACCCCCCGGCTGGACCTCATGACCGGCGGCGGCGTGGACGACGGCGTTCCGGTGGACATTGCGGGCAGCGTGCTGCTCCGCGGTTCGTCCACCGACCCCGGCAAGGAAATCTTCATCGGAATTGCCCCGCGGGCCGACGTCGCGACGTACCTGGCC
>NZ_CAKKMM010001480.1:0-1217 GCF_918698205.1 Microbacterium sp. Bi128
ATTAACAGCAGGTCCAGTTCCGGGAGCATGTCCAGATAGGGCTCCACGGCAGTGCCCGGACGCAGCGCCATGCCGGCTTTGGACCCGCGGGCGCGCAGTTCCCGGGCGAGTTTGATCGGCGCGATCGAGGCTTCGGCGTGGAACGTCACCGAGGCCACCCCGGCGTCGGCGAAACCCGGCGCCCAGCGGTCCGCGTCGGCGATCATCAGGTGGGCGTCCAGCGGCACCGGGCTGACGGCCTGGATGCGCTGCACCACAGGCAGCCCAATGGTCAGGTTGGGCACGAAATGATTGTCCATGACGTCCACATGAACGGCATCGGCATTGCTGATACGGCGCAGTTCGGCCTCAAGGTTGACGAAGTCAGCCGAAAGGATGCTCGGGTTGATGCAGCACTGGGCCATGGATTTCCTTCTCGTTCGTACTTTGCTGGTTCGTTTTTGGTGGCAGTGCCCCAGTATCAGCGAAACTCAGGCCAACTTGCGAATCAGCGCCAGGAACATGGCGTCCGTCTGGTGCACGTGCGGCCAGAGCTGGGCGGTGAGCTCGTGCCCGGCTTCGAGGTGGCCCGTGAGGCTGACGCCGTCCAGCACGGCGCCGGCGTCGAGGAGCTCGAGGTCCTCGCGCTTGCGCAGGGCATCACTGACGACGGCGGTGGTCTCTGCCGGGTGCGGCGAACATGTCACGTACGCCACCACGCCGCCGGGCTTGACGGCGTCGATCGCGGAGTTGAGCAGCTGGCGCTGCAGCGGGCCAAGGTCCACAAGGTCCTTGGGCGTGCGCCGCCAGCGCGACTCCGGACGCCGGCGCAGGGCGCCCAGGCCGGTGCACGGGACATCCACCAGGACGCGGTCGAACGACTCCGGCTGCTCGGCGCCGATGTCGCGGCCGTCCCCGGTCCTGACCTCCCAAGCCTCCCGCGGGACCGCGGACAGGGCCTGCCGCACGAGTTTGGCACGGTGCGGGGCGGATTCGTTGGCCAGCAGGTGGGCGCCCCGCTGCCGGGCGAGGGCTCCGAGCAGGGCGGCTTTGCCGCCGGGACCGGCACAGAGATCCAGCCAGCGCTCCCCCGCGCCCCCGCCGTCCGTCCCCGCTTCGCCGCCAGAATTTGTGTCGGGGTCTGCGCTGATGTTGTTGCCGGGCCCGGCGCCGGGGGTTGTGCCGAGGTCGACGGCGGCCATGGCGCGGGCCACGAGCTGCGAACCGACGTCCTGGAC
>NZ_CAKKMM010001481.1:0-1216 GCF_918698205.1 Microbacterium sp. Bi128
TCGTGACGCTGTGCCTTCTCGCTACAGCGAGCCTGGTGACGGTGATCCAGCGCATCGTGACAGTGCACCGCCAGTCGCTGGCGGAACCCGAAGGTACCGCCACGGAACGTCCCGCCTGACAGCGCCAGGCGGCACCCCGGCGGCCGCGCCGAATCCCTGTCCCCGCGCGAGATTCGACTGCTGTAACCCGAATTCTGCCGCGCCCCGGCCGGGGGATAGTATTAGCTTTACCGGCCAATGGATCCGGTAATCCGGTGTGTGCGAGACACGGCATGAACGTGCCGTCCGCGCCCCGGCGAGGTCATCTATCTACCCATAGGGGTTTTTGTGTCTACACCTGATGTAAGCAGCGAAGCCGGCGCGTCCGCGAAGAACGTCACGGGCAGCAGCCGCGTCAAGCGCGGCATGGCTGAGATGCTCAAGGGCGGCGTCATCATGGACGTCGTCAACGCCGAGCAGGCCCGCATCGCCGAAGACGCCGGTGCCGTGGCCGTGATGGCGCTGGAACGCGTTCCGGCCGATATCCGCGCCCAGGGCGGCGTGTCCCGCATGTCCGATCCCGACATGATCGACAAGATCATTGCGGCCGTGTCCGTGCCCGTTATGGCCAAGGCCCGGATCGGGCACTTCGTCGAGGCGCAGGTGCTGCAGTCCCTCGGCGTGGACTACATTGACGAGTCCGAGGTCCTGACCCCGGCGGACTACACCAACCACATCGACAAGTGGAACTTCACCGTTCCGTTCGTCTGCGGTGCGACCAACCTGGGCGAGGCCCTGCGCCGGATCAACGAGGGCGCGGCGATGATCCGGTCCAAGGGCGAGGCCGGCACCGGGGACGTCTCCAACGCCACCACGCACATGCGCCAGATCCGTGCCGAGATCAAGAAGCTCGCCGGCATGGCCGAGGACGAGCTCTACGTCGCGGCCAAGGAGTTGCAGGCCCCATACGAACTGGTCAAGGAAATTGCCGCGACCGGCAAGCTCCCGGTGGTGCTGTTCACCGCCGGCGGCATCGCCACCCCGGCCGACGCCGCGATGATGATGCAGCTCGGCGCCGACGGCGTGTTTGTCGGCTCCGGCATCTTCAAGTCCGGCAACCCGGCCCAGCGGGCCGCCGCCGTCGTGAAGGCCACCACGTTCTACGACGACCCGGACGAGATCGCAAAGGCCTCCCGCGGCCTGGGCGAGGCCATGGTCGGCATCAACGTCGACGAGA
>NZ_CAKKMM010001482.1:0-1216 GCF_918698205.1 Microbacterium sp. Bi128
GTCCGGAGCGGGTCCAGCAACACCACGGTGCGCTGGCGGCCTGCCTCGGGGAGCCCGACGTTGACCGGTTCGAGCTGGAGCGGGGACCTGGTGATCGGCTCGTCGCGGCGCAGGGGAAGGGTCAGGCGGAAGTTCGACCCTTCTCCCTTGCTCCCCCAGGCCTGCAGCCAGCCGTCGTGGAGCTTGGTGTCCTCGGCGGCAATGGACAGTCCCAGCCCGCTGCCGCCCGTGGTGCGGGCCCGGGCCGGATCGGCGCGCCAGAAGCGGTCGAAGACGCGCGCCGCCTCAGCCGGGGTCATGCCGATTCCGTGATCCCGTACGGCCACGGCCACGGCGGTGCCGCTGGCGGCCACGGAAACGTTGACCGGCCGGCCCTCGCCGTGTTCGAGGGCGTTCAGGATCAGGTTGCGCAGGATCCGGTCGATCCTGCGGTCGTCCATGTCGACAATGACGCTGCCAGCCGGGGCGTTGAGGGTGACGGCGGACCCGTATTCGGCGGCGACGGGCGCCACCCCCTCGATGACATGCGCGACAAGCTGGACGATGTCGGTGGGCTCGGCGTCCAGGGTGGCGGCGCCGGCGTCAAAGCGGGAGATTTCCAGCAGGTCCGCCAGGAGCGACTGGAAGCGTTCCACCTGGTTGTACAGCAGCTCCGCGGAGCGCTTGTTGATGGGGTCGAAGTCCTCGCGGGCGTCATAAAGGACTTCGGCGGCCATGCGCACCGTGGTGAGCGGGGTGCGGAGCTCGTGGGAGACATCGGAGACGAACCTCTGCTGCATCTGGGACAGCGTGGCCAGCTGGGTGATTTGTTCCTGGAGGCTTGCGGCCATGTGGTTGAACGACGCGCCGAGGCGGGCAACCTCGTCCTCGCCTTTGACCACCATGCGCTCCTGCAGCTGGCCGGCGGCGAGCTTCTCGGAGACGACGGCGGCATGGCTGACCGGGCTGACCACGTTGCGGGTCACATACCAGGCGACGCCGCCGATCATGAGCACCAGCAGCGCGCCGCCGGCCAGCAGGACATTCTGGATCTCGTCGAGGGTCTTCTGCGCCGTGTTGAGGTCATAGATGAGGTAGAGCTCGTAGACGGTGCCGTTGAAGGTCACCTTGTTGCCGACGGCGATGCCGGGCCGGTCTTCGGTCCCTACAGGGAACTGGGTGGACGCCCAGTACTGGTCCTTGCCCGAGTCCTGCACAGCCTTGCGCAGGTCCGGGG
>NZ_CAKKMM010001483.1:0-1215 GCF_918698205.1 Microbacterium sp. Bi128
CGGGTCCACAGTGTCCGGCTGGCCGGTCTTGTCGCGCACCAGGAGGTCCTGCTGGGCGGGCCGGGGGAGCAGCTGACCATCCGCCACGACTCCTTCGACCGTGCGTCCTTCATGCCCGGCGTGCTGCTGGGGATCCGCAGCGTCGCCGCTCACCCCGGTCTCACCGTGGGACTCGACGGCTACCTGGACCTGGGACTCTGAGTCAGATGTCCGCTGCCTTGACAGCCCTGAAAGCGAACCGCACCAAGATCTGGGTGGGGGCCGTCACCCTGCTGCTCGTGTTCTACCTGGTGGTATCCCTTCAACGTTCCGTGCTCCTGATGTCCGACCCCAGCCTCGTGGCGAAGGCGATCGGCGTCGCCTACCTGGTGCTGCCGGTCATCGGGGCCTGGGCCCTGATCCGGGAACTGCTGTTTGGTGCCCGCACTGAGCGGTTGGCAAAGATCCTCGAAGCCGAGGGGGGCCTGCCGGAGGACACTCTGCCGCGCACACCCGCCGGCCGGATCATCCGCGAAGCCGCCGACGCCGAATTTGAGAAGTACCGCGCCGAGGCCGAAGCTGCCCCCGAGGACTGGCGTTCCTGGTTCCGGCTCAGCTGTGCGTACGATGCTGCCGGAGACCGCAAGCGCGCCCGCGCCTCAATGCGCGACGCCGTGCGGATGTTCCGCGACGGGGAGCAGAAGAACTAGCCGGACACCGTTTGCCGGGCCGTGCGGGGCCGGGCTGCGGAACTCAGCGCCGGATCCGGCGGCGGAACTTAGCGCACGACCCGGCGGCGGAACTTAGCGCACGACCCGGCGGCGGAACTTAGCGCACGCGTCGAGGCCGGCGGACTTGGGCCGGCTGGTGCCGGCCCGCCTGGCTGGCCGCATGGGTCGCCCACTCCAGCGGCCCGCGCCACGCCATGGCCGCGAAGACTCCGCCGGCCACCAGCATCCCGACAGCCTGCGCGAAATACACACCCTCCACGGTCCAGCCCGGCATCAAGGGCTGGTCGTGCAGGGCGGCCATGATGCACAGGTGAGCCGTGTAGAGGCTCAACGTCATGGCCCCGGCTCCGCGCAGCGGCAGCAGCAGATCCAGTTCCAGCCAGTCGCCCAGCCGGCCCAGCAGCAGGCACAGGCCGATCACGGCGGCAGCGGCCCCCGAGGTGTGCAACAGATCCAGCGTGGTGCCGGAGTGCGGTGCACTCGTGGCCAGCCACCAGACTGAGCC
>NZ_CAKKMM010001484.1:0-1214 GCF_918698205.1 Microbacterium sp. Bi128
CCGGGCTCGCGGGGCGCGACCATGATGCCGGCGACCCCGAACAGGCAGATCACCGAACCCAGGACGTCCCACCGGTCGGGCCGGAAGCCGTCGAAGATCATGCCCCAGGCCAGTGAGCCGGCCACGAACACGCCGCCGTACGCGGCGAGAATACGCCCGAAGTGTGCGTCCGGCTGCAAAGTCGCGGCAAAGCCGTAGATGCCCAGCGCCACGACACCCAGCCCGGCCCACCACCAGGCCCGGCCCTCGCGGACGGACTGCCAGACGAGCCAGGCCCCACCTATTTCGGCAACGGCGGCGAGGACGAACAACAGGATGGTTTTCGGGATAGTCACGCCCTCATGATGGCACCGGCTGGTTGCCAATCCGGGCCGGTGCGCGCCGACGCGCCCGCCCGGCCGTCATGCGGGGTCATCGCTTGCATCACCTGCCACCCGGGCCTATAACTTTAAGGTTCAAGTAAACTTGGCGGGAAAGGTTGTGTCGCTCGAAGCCGACTGGCATGACGGCTCCGCCCCGCCAACATCAGCACCTGTTGCCCAATACCTGAGGACCCGAGATGACCCTTGCGCCAGAAACCACTGCAACGCCGAAGGCCGCAGCACCTTCGGCCGCCGTGCGCAGCTGCGTCTTCGTGCCGCTGCGCTTCCCGGACGGGTTCGAAGCCGTTGCCGAAGTGCTGACCTTTAGCGGGCTCGCCGACGGCAAGGAGCACCTGCTGCTGGCCCTCGGCGAGTGGGAGGAGGCGCTGCAGGGCGCGGCGCGGCGCGAGGCGGTGCCGGACCGCTGGTGCGGCTGCACAGCGAGTGCCTCACCGGCGACGTATTCGGGAGCCAGCGGTGCGATTGTGGCCCGCAGCTGCGGGAGGCCGTGGAGCGGATTGCCGCCGAGGGGGGCTTCCTGCTGTACCTCCGCCAGGAAGGCCGCGGCATCGGCCTGTATTCGAAGCTTGACGCCTACGCACTGCAGGATGTCGGCCTGGACACCTACGCCGCGAATCTGGCCCTGGGCCACGGCGAAGACGAGCGGGACTACACGGCGGCGGCCCAGATGCTGGGGGCAATGGGTACCGGCACCCTGCGGCTGCTCAGCAACAACCCGGACAAGGCAGCCCAGCTGACCGGCCTCGGCCTCGAAGTGTCCGGGCAGGTCGCCACCGGCGTCCATGCCTCGGCGGCCAATCTTCGGTACCTTGCCGCAAAACGCGACCATAC
>NZ_CAKKMM010001485.1:0-1214 GCF_918698205.1 Microbacterium sp. Bi128
GCCCAGGAGGGCGTAGGGAGTCAGGATGATGAGTGACATTTCGGTCGGTCCCACGCCGAAGCCGGGAGCCGTGGCCTGCACGTAGGCGGGAACGATCCCGTTGATGACCGCGAAGACGCCGGTCATGGTCAGGATTGTGGTCAGCAACGGCGCCCAAGTGGAGCGCTGGCGCAGGTGGGCGGTCTCCACCATGGGCTGCCGGGAGCGCTTTTCCACCGTCCAGAACCCGAAGAAGGCGATCACTGCAACGGCGATGAGGGCAGTCGCCAGTGCGAGGGTGCCGGGGGAGAATCCGCTGACCAGTTTGGAGGCCTCGTTGAGGGCTGTGAGCAGGGCGCCGACCGCGATCACGATGAAGAAGACGCCGGGCCAGTCCATCTTGGTGCCCACCGCCGGCTTGCTCTCACCGGCCAGAACGGCGACCAGGCCCGCCGCCACGACGGCCAGCACCACCATGAGCCAGAAGATGCTGCGGAATCCATAATGCTCGGCGAAGTAACCGCCGACAAAGGAGTCGACGCCGGCAACCCCGCCGTTGACGGCGGTGATGAGGCCCATGAGGGCACCGTACTTCCGCGGGTCACTGACGGCGGAGCGCAGCATGATCAGGCACAGCGGGACCGTGGGGCCGCTGACGCCCTGGATGATGCGTCCGACGAAGAGCCAGGTGATATCGGGAGCCATGGCCGCGATCACCGAGCCGACAGCCATCATCAACATCATGCCCAGCAGGATCTTCTTGCGCCCCACAATGTCGCTCAGGCGCGGCAGGAAGAGGGAAAACAGTGCTGCCGCGGTGAAGAACCAGGTCTGGGACAGGCCGATCACGGCCTGATCGGTGTGGAGTTCGTTGCCCATCGTGACCAGGGCGGGGCTGAGCATCGATGCGTTGAGCTGGAAGGCAATGCAGGCCGTCAACAGGGCCGCCGTGAGTGCAGCGACGCTTCGTCCCGTTGTCTTGGATTCGTAAGTCAGAGTGCTCATGAGTTGGCTCCGTTTCCTGCGCCGATGCTGACGGCGGCGGACGGGTCCACGTCGCCGATGCGCACCAGGGCGTCTGTGACGAGGTTCCAGAACTTCGCGTGATCGAGGTCCACAGCAACAGACGTGTGGCAGTCCTCCGGTGCCGGGGCGCGGAAATCGGCGACGGTCATGCCGAGCGTCAGTTGGCCCTGCAGTTCGATGTTCACGGGGACTTTGCGGGTGGTCATCAC
>NZ_CAKKMM010001486.1:0-1214 GCF_918698205.1 Microbacterium sp. Bi128
GCCCCTCTCGCCCTTCGCCCCTGCAGGGCCGACCGGTCCGATGGCACCCATGGGTCCGGCAGCACCGGTGGCACCCGTATCGCCCTGAAGTCCGGGAGCCCCGGCAGCGCCCGTGGCACCGGTGTCCCCCTTGTCACCGGTATCACCCTTCTCACCCTGGACGCCTTGGGCACCCGTCTCGCCTGTGGCACCTACGGCACCCGTCTCACCTGTGGCACCGGTATCGCCCGTGTCGCCGGTGTCACCCTTCTCGCCCTGGGCACCCGTTTCACCAGTGGCGCCCGTTGCACCCGTCTCGCCCGTAGCACCGGTCTCGCCTGTGGCGCCCGTTTCACCGGTGGCCCCCGTGGCACCGGTCCCGCCCGTGGCGCCGGTGTCGCCCTTCAACCCGGGCAGTCCCTGGATCCCCTGGGCACCGGCGATGCCCTGCATGCCCTGGATGCCTTGGGCGTTCCAGGAGATTGCGGTTTCCTTCTTGGAATCGCACGAGGCGCCCGCGGGGAGTACCCGAAGCTCACCGCCGTTGTTGTTGTTGAAGCACCCCTTGATTTCGCCTGTTCCCGACGTTGGAGTGGCGGCGATGGCAGCAGAAACGGCGCCCGTTCCGAGAACGAGCGCCGCAGTGAGACACAGGACTTTTGGACTTGTTTTGGCAAGGCTGAATCGAGACATGAAGAACCCCCGGAGATGCGACGAATGAATGAGACTGCGTCAGACTATTGCCCATTTCACTACTTGCATCGGCTCGGAAATACCTGTCTTTGGCCCTGCAGTACCTGACTTTCGGACCGAGTACTCACTTTTGCGGGTCCGACCACTTGGTTTGGCCGCGAAGGCCGCTACGCGCCCACCACTCGATGCTCTATCACTCCGGGCTGTTCTGGGCGCTGATGGCCACCTCAAGTGATAGCGCATCGGGGAAACCCGGCAGCGCGGGAATCAGGCAGCGGGGAAATCAGGCGGGGGTGTGGGCCGCGGCAAGGGAAGCGAGCGTGGAGACCAGGAGCCGGCGTTCCACCACCTTGATGCGTTCGTGCAGGGATTCCTCGCTCTCGCCGTCCCCGACCGCCACGGCTTCCTGCGCGATGATGGGGCCCGTGTCCACCCCGGCGTCGGCCCAGTGCACCGTGCAGCCGGTGACCTTCACGCCGTAGGCCAGCGCGTCGCGGACACCGTGGGCGCCGGGGAAGGACGGCAGCAGCGCCGGGTGGGTG
>NZ_CAKKMM010001487.1:0-1213 GCF_918698205.1 Microbacterium sp. Bi128
GTCCCGGGCTCGGTGCTCATGCCCTCAAATTTACCCGGCGCTGCACCGCACCCCGGAATGCCGCCGGCCGCCGGGGACTTAGCGCCGCCGCCTGGGGGCCGGGCGGCGGCAGATGCGGAAGGCCGGTAGGGTGCTGGTAGGACCCGTCCAGCGGTCAGACGAGGCAACCGCCGGCGCCGTACCGCCGGGCAGCGGAGGAAACGAATGCGCGAACCAGCGTGGCGGAAGACCGGGACCACCCCCGACTACAGGTTCTCCCTGGCCAACGAGCGGACGTTCCTGGCCTGGATCCGCACGTCCCTGGCCCTGATTGCCGGAGCCCTTGCGATCGACCAGCTGGCCCCGGAGATCGCGCCGGGACCCGTGCGGATCGTGTTGTGCGTCATCCTCGCGTTCCTGGGCGCTGGCCTGGCCGTTCTGTCCTACCACCGGTGGGGGCTCATGGAGGCTGCCATGCGGAACAACAGGGAGCTGCCGTTCTCCGGAGTGATGCTGGTGATGACCATCGGCGTCGCGGCTGCGGCCCTGGTGTTCGCGGTCCTGATCCTGGTGGCGCGGTGAGGCCAGCTGCGGCCAGGGACCCCGGGCTGCAGCCCGAGCGGACCTCCCTGGCCTGGCGCCGGACGTTGCTGGCCCTCATCGTGGCGGACCTGCTGGTCTGGCGCAGCTGGGCGCTCGCAGGATCCCGGGGCGGCGTTGTAGGTCCCGTTGATTTCCTTGGCATCTGCGCGCTGGCCGCCATGGCCGCGACGCTGGTCCTGGGCGTGTGCGTGCTGGTCCGCGGGCGCGAGCTCCGGCGGTCCAACGCTGCGCCGCCGGCGACGCTGCTACGCTGGGCCGCCGCCGCCGTCGTGGTCCTCGCCGCCAGCGCCGTAGCCGCGGTGGCCCTCGGGCACTGAACTGAGGCACTGAGTCGCGGCCCGGAACGGGCACCCAGCCGGAATCCAGCCAACATCCAGATTGCGCTGGCAGACTGCTGGCGGACCCATTCTCCCAGGCGGCCGAGGCCGCCCCGGACCACGAACCCGGCGGCGGTCCAGCGACGCCGCAACTGCAGCCCCTGGGCGCGCCGCCAGCAAAGGAATCCTGACCATGACCCTGCTTGTGCCAGCCCCAGACTCCGTTGACGTCCAGCCACCGGCCGCCAGCGACGTCCCGCCCCGGCCCGGGCTCGTGGCCCGGCTGTCCGCCGAGGCCCTGGGGACCCTGATCG
>NZ_CAKKMM010001488.1:0-1212 GCF_918698205.1 Microbacterium sp. Bi128
GCGCAGTCGCCGTGTTCGACGGCAAGGAAGGCGTGGAGCCGCAGTCCGAGACTGTTTGGCGCCAGGCTGACAAGTACAACGTTCCGCGCATCTGCTTCGTCAACAAGATGGACAAGCTCGGCGCTGACTTCTACTTCACCGTCGACACCATCATCAGCCGCCTCGGTGCCAAGCCGCTCGTCATGCAGCTGCCGATCGGCGCCGAGAACGACTTCATCGGCGTCGTCGACCTCCTTTACATGCGTTCGCTGGTCTGGCCCGGCGACGCCAAGGGTGACGTCACCATGGGTGCCAAGTACGAGATCCGCGAGATCCCGGCTGACCTCCAGGCGAAGGCCGAAGAGTACCGCGCAACGCTCATTGAGACCGTTGCTGAGTCCTCCGAGGAACTCATGGAGAAGTACCTTGAGGGCGAAGAGATCAGCATCGATGAGCTCAAGGCCGGCATCCGCAAGATGACGATCAACTCTGAGATCTACCCGGTCTTCTGTGGTTCTGCATTCAAGAACCGCGGCGTTCAGCCCATGCTCGACGCTGTGGTGGACTACCTGCCGAACCCGCTCGACGTCCCGCCGATGATCGGTCACGATCCCCGCGACGAAGAGAAGGAGCTTACCCGTAAGCCCTCCTCTGAAGAGCCCTTCTCCGCACTGGCGTTCAAGATCGCCGCGCACCCCTTCTTCGGCCAGCTGACCTTCGTCCGCGTGTACTCCGGTCACGTGGAAGCAGGCTCGCAGGTGGTCAACTCCACCAAGGGCAAGAAGGAGCGCATCGGCAAGCTGTTCCAGATGCACGCCAACAAGGAAATGCCCGTCGAGGGCGCTACCGCCGGCCACATCTACGCAGCGATCGGCCTCAAGGACACCACCACGGGCGACACCCTGTGCGATCCGGCCAACCAGATTGTGCTCGAGTCCATGAGCTTCCCGGAGCCCGTGATCTCGGTTGCGATCGAGCCGAACACGAAGGGTGACCAGGAGAAGCTCTCCACGGCCATCCAGAAGCTCTCCGCTGAGGACCCGACCTTCCAGGTCTCCCTCAACGAGGACACCGGCCAGACCATCATCGCCGGCATGGGCGAGCTCCACCTGGACATCCTGGTGGACCGCATGCGCCGCGAATTCAAGGTCGAGGCAAATGTTGGCAAGCCGCAGGTTGCTTACCGCGAAACCATCAAGCGTGCTGTAGAGCGTCACGACTACACGCACAAGA
>NZ_CAKKMM010001489.1:0-1212 GCF_918698205.1 Microbacterium sp. Bi128
ATCCTTGCCAGCGGTGTGCCGTTCGACCAGCTCTTCACCGAGGAAATGATGACCGGCGGGTACATGAAGAAGTACTTCCGCGCCGTCTCCAGGCTGACCGCGCTGGCCCGCGAGGGCCAAAACCACGAACCGTCCTAGCCGCCAGCCCCTCCAAGTACAACGCCAAATCCAACGCGGGGTCAGTTACGGCCCATCCGGATGCACCGGATGGGCCGTAACTGATCCCGCGTTGCCCGGTTGGAGTCGCCCTTAAATGCCGGAGGTGCCGGCGCCGCCTCTCGGCGGGACCGGCACCTCGCTGACGGATCTGGGTCAGAGGCCTGGCTGGCGGGGTTCCCCGGCTACGGGGGGCTCACCGGCTGCGGGAGTCTGATCGGCGACCGGGGCCGAATTCGGCCGGTCGTTCGCCTTGTCCACGAAGTCGGAAGCGCCACGCTGCACGGCATCGATCGTGCCGGCGTGCTTTCCGCCGGTCTTGGAGTCGACGAAGTCGCCTGCCTTTTCGATGCCGTCCTTGATGGCTTCTTCGTTGCCACCAATAACTTGCTGAGCCTTGCCCTTTAGATCGTCAAGTAAACCCACGGGCACCTCCCTTCGGTCGCGGAGCCAGATCGCTCCTTGCGTTTTCTACCCTAGCGGGAGGTGGCGGGGGTGCCAAGGGTGTCCGCCCAGAGGATAAAAGATGGAAGGCCAGGTGCACAGGGTAGAAGGGCCCGGAGTGCACCAATCCGCAGTGCACAAACCCGCAGTGCACAAAAAAGAGCAGCTCCGGGGGAGCTGCTCTTGTGGTGGGCGATACTGGGATCGAACCAGTGACCTCTTCCGTGTCAGGGAAGCGCGCTACCGCTGCGCCAATCGCCCGCAACCGGAAGGATCCGGAGTGGAGTTGTAATGAAGAGAGCGGACGACGAGATTCGAACTCGCGACATCCACCTTGGCAAGGTGGTGCTCTACCAGCTGAGCTACGTCCGCATTTTAGTCCATGCCGGCTGGGCCGGTGGTACTGCATCAAGCAAGTTGCCTTGCTCTGGTGGGCGATACTGGGATCGAACCAGTGACCTCTTCCGTGTCAGGGAAGCGCGCTACCGCTGCGCCAATCGCCCCTTGCATCCGATCGAAACCGGAAACCAGGGTTTTCACCGAGGTGGGTACGGGATTCGAACCCGTGTATACGGCTTTGCAGGCCGCTGCCTCGCCTCTCGGCCAACCCAC
>NZ_CAKKMM010001490.1:0-1211 GCF_918698205.1 Microbacterium sp. Bi128
GGAGGATTCCGCGGAACTTCACCCGCATCGGCAGGCTCACCACGTGGGCGACGTTGAGGAGTTCCTCCAGCGCGGGGAGCTGATCGCGGAGTTCCTCCGGGCGGCTTCCGGGACGGCCCGGCCGCGGTGGAAACGGGTTCGTGTTCATGGTTGTGCCGCGCTCAGCTCTGCCCGACGGTGGCGTCGGTCAGATGCGTCACTTCAGCCATCCAAGGAAACACAAACTGGTCCAGGACAACCAGGGCTCCCGCAAGGATCACCACGGACAGAAGGATCTTCAGCCAAAGAGGCCCGGGAAGTTGCCGAAAAAGCCAAAGGTACACGGCCTAGCCCTTCCCCTGCAGCGCGGCGAGCTGCTTGGCGATGGGCGCCGGAGGCCCTGCGCTGAGCGGCTGCCAGGAATCGAATATGGAATACGCGATGATGCGCTCTTGGGCGCCGAAGCGCGGATTGCAGCTTGTCATGGTCAAAATCCGTTGCTGCGGCTCTGCGCCGGGCTGAGTCGGCACCGGCGCCAGCACGTCCGTCCGGTCCGGCAGGACAATCTCCTGGTTCCGGAAAACGTACGTGTAGAACCCGTCGGCGGTCTGAACATAGATTTTGTCCCCGGGCACCAGTGTGTGGATGTTGTCGAGCACCGCGCCATGTGTCTGGCGGTGGCCGGCGACGGCAAAGTTCCCCATGGCCCCGGGCATGGCCGTTCCCGCATAGCGGCCCAGGCCGAGCGTGTCCAGGACGTCCTGGCTGGTGCCCTCGATGATCGGCCTGCTGTAGTCGGCTCCGAAGCGGGGAATGTAGATGACCCCGATCGCCTGTCCGTGACCCGGCACTTTGCCGACCGGCACTGCAGGGGCTCCCTTGGTGTCCCCCAGGCCCGTGGCCGCAGGGTCATTCGGTGCAGGTGCCTTGTGTGCCTGCACGAACTGCTTCACGGCAGCCCCCTGAGCCGCATCGGCTTCAACGTTGGTCCACCACAATTGCCAAGCGACGAAGAGCACGGCGATCACGCCGAGCGTGATCAGCAGCTCGCCCGCCACCTGGACGGCCAGCAGCGAGCGACGCCGGCGGGTGCGTTTAGTTTCCTGCGCAACTGTGGCGCGGCGGTTCAGTACCTTCGTCATTCCCCTCCTGTTGCCTACCGCTGGACGCTGCCGACGAAGCATCGCCCGCTCGGAAGAACGGGCAATACTGACGATTCCACGGTTCCGGAC
>NZ_CAKKMM010001491.1:0-1210 GCF_918698205.1 Microbacterium sp. Bi128
GCATCCAGGGGGTACCAGACCGGTACCGGCACGCCGAAGAAGCGCTGGCGGGACACGAGCCAGTCGCCGTTGAGCCCCGAGATCCAGTTCTCGTAGCGGGAGCGCATGAAGGCGGGGTGGAACTCGATCTCGTTGCCGCGGCCGATCAGCCGTTCGCGCCGGTCCTCGTCGCGTCCGCCGTTGCGGATGTACCACTGGCGTGAGGTGACGACCTCGAGGGGCTTGTCGCCCTTCTCGAAGAAGTTCACCGGGTGCATGATCTTCTTGGGCTCGCCGTCAAGCAGTTCCGCGGCGGCCAGGAGCTCCACCACGGACTCCTTGGCACTGAACACCGTCTTGCCGGCGATGGCCGCGAAGTTGGCGCGGCCTTCTTCGGTGGTGATCCACTCCGGGGTCTCGCCGATGATGCGGCCGTCGCGGCCCACGATCGCGCGGGTGGGCAGCTGCAGTTCGCGCCACCAGGTGACGTCGGTGAGGTCGCCGAAGGTGCAGACCATGGCGACGCCGGAGCCCTTGTCTGCCTTGGCCAGCGGGTGGGCCTTGACCTCTACCTCGACACCGAACAGGGGAGAGGTGACCTTCTTGCCGAACAGCGGCTTGTAGCGCTCGTCGTCGGGGTTGGCCACGAGCGCGGCGCAGGCGGCCAGCAGCTCGGGGCGGGTGGTTTCGATGAAGATCTTTTCGCCGTCTTCGGTGAAGAAGGGGTAGCGGTAGTAGGCGCCAGCGACTTCGCGGTCTTCGAGCTCGGCCTGGGCCACGGCGGTGCGGAACGTGACATCCCACAGGGTGGGGGCCTCGGCCATGTACGCGTCGCCTGCGGCCAGGTTGGCCAGGAAAGCGCGCTGCGAGATGGCGCGGGACTTGTCATCGATCGTCCGGTAGGTCAGATCCCAGTCCACGGACAGGCCCAGGGTCTGGAACAGGTGCTCGAAGACCTTCTCGTCCTCGACCGCGAGCTCCTCGCACAGCTCGATGAAGTTCTTGCGGGAGATGACGTCGAAGTCGCGCTGGTTCTTGGCGGGCTCGGCCGGGGGGCGGTAGCCGGCGTCGTAGGCGATCGCGGGATCGCAGCGCACCCCGTAGTAGTTCTGCACGCGGCGCTCGGTGGGCAGGCCGTTGTCGTCCCAGCCCATGGGGTAGAAGACGTTCTTGCCGGTCATGCGCTGGTAGCGCGCCAGGACGTCGGTCTGGGTGTAGGAGAACATGTGTC
>NZ_CAKKMM010001492.1:0-1206 GCF_918698205.1 Microbacterium sp. Bi128
CCCGTGGGCACCGACCCCCAGTTCAGTCCGGAATCCGCCACCGCGAAGACAGCCGTCAGCGCCGCCGTGCTCGGCTCAAGCGCCGGCATCATCCCCGGCAGCCGGCTCGCCCCGCTTAAAGGTTCCCCCCTCGCCGAAATCGCGCCGGGCGCCGCGCCCACAGCTTCCGCGCCCCCGGCTTCCGCGGCTGCGGCCCGCACGCCCGTGCTGGTCGCCGGCGTCGTGCCCCAGCGCGAGGTGGACAACATCAGCGTCCTCAGCGCCGATGCCCAAAACAACCACCAGGCAGCTGCCGGCGCCGTCCTGAGCTACACGGCAGAGGACGGGGACCTCCAGGGTTCCGCGGCTGCCGCGTGCCAGCAGCCCGGCAACGATCTCTGGCTGGTCGGCGCCAACACGGCGCTCGGCCGGTCGGCGGTCCTGAACCTGACCAATGCCTCCAGCACGCCGGCGACGGTGAGCCTGGACCTCTTTGGCTCCGAGGGCCCGATCCAGGCTCCCGGAAGCCGCGGCCTGCTGGTGGCGCCCGGCAGCACCCGCTCCATCATCCTGGCCGGGCTCGCGCCGGGACAGGAACGGCTCGGCGTGCGGGTCCGCAGCACCGGCGGCCCGGTGGCTGCCGTGGTCCAGCAAAGCGTGCTCCGCGGCCTCACACCCGGCGGCGTCGACTTCATCACCCCCGGCACCGCCCCGTCCGTCAGCCAGGTGGCCGCCGGTCTCGACATCCAGGATCCCGCGGCGCTGGCCGCGCTCAAGGCAAAGCCCGGCTTCGCCGACGCCGGACCGGCCCTCGAAGTCGCCGTGCCGGGGGCCACCGACGCCGTGGTCGAGATCAAGCTGTATGGTCCCGACGGCCAGAAGGCGCTGCCCGGCGGCGGCGTGGTGACGGCGAAGGCCGGCGCGGTCACGGAAGTTTCCCTGGCCGGGGTCCCGGCCGGGACCTACACCGTGGCGGCGAGCTCGGATGTCTCGTTCGCGGCCACTGCACGGCTAACGCGGGGACTGCAGGCCGGGGACGCGGCGGACATCGCGTTTTCCGCCGCCTCGGCCCGGCTGGGCAGCCAGCACATCGTTGCGGTTCCGCGATCGGGCGACCGGCAGCTCGTTCTCGGTGCCCCCGCCGGCCGGGCGACCGTGACGTACACGCCGATCACTGCGGACGGCAAGATCCGGACCGCAGGCACCGCCGAGATTGCCGGCGGAACC
>NZ_CAKKMM010001493.1:0-1205 GCF_918698205.1 Microbacterium sp. Bi128
GGCCGTATCTGACCCCGCGTTGCTCTGGTGCGGGGTTTCGGTGCCGGGCGGTTGCGGTTGCAGCCTAGGCGAGGGTGGGACGCTTGGCGCTGTACATTTCCTCGATCACGTTCTCGAAGTCCTTGAGCACCTGGGCCCGCTTGACCTTCATGGAGGGGGTCAGATGTCCGGAGGCCTCGGTGAAGTCGGCCGGCACGATCCGGAAGGACTTGATCGCCTCGGCCTGGGACACGGACTGGTTGGCGTGGTTGATGAGCTCCTGGACCGCGGCCATGACGGCGGGGTTGACGGCAGCCTCGGCGAGCGAGGTCGAGGCCGGGAGCCCGTGGCGGCCCAGCCAGCCGGGCAGCGCTTCTTCGTCCAGGGTCACCAGGGCACCAATGAACGGGCGGTTGTCACCGACCACGAGCACCTGCGAGACGAGCGCGTCCGCGCGGATCTGGTCCTCCAACAGGGCCGGGACGACGTTCTTGCCGCCGGCCGTGACGATGATTTCCTTCTTGCGCCCGGTGATGGTCAGGAACCCCGCCTCGTCCAGCTGGCCGATGTCGCCGGTGCGGAACCAGCCGTCGTCGAAGGTTGCAGCGGACAGGTCATCGCGCTTGTAGTAGCCGCGCATGACGCACACGCCCTTGGCGAGGATCTCGCCGTCGTCCGCGATCCTGACGGAGTTGCCCGGAATCGGGGCGCCGACCGTGCCGATCTTGATCAGATCGGGGGTGTTGACGGTGATCGGCGCCGTGGTTTCAGTCAGCCCGTATCCTTCCAGGATCTGCATGCCGATGCCCTGGAAGAAGTGGCCCAGCCGTTCACCGAGCGGGCCGCCGCCGGAAACGGCATGGGAGACGTTCCCGCCCATGGCGGCCCGTAGCTTGCTGTACACGAGCTTGTCGAACACGGCGTGCTTGAGCTTCAGCACGAGCCCGACCTTGCCGGCCTGCCGGGCCCGGGAGAATTCAATGGCGGTGTCCGCGGCGCGGTGGAAGATGGCGCCCTTGCCGCCGTCCTCGGCCTTGGTCAGGGCCGAGTTGTAGACCTTCTCGAAAACGCGCGGGACGGCGAGGATAAAGGTCGGTTTGTAGCTCTGCAGATCCGGCAGCAGGTTCTTGATATCCGGGGTGTGCGCCACTGTGACGCCGGCCGCGACTGCCAGCACAGAGATGAAGCGTGCGAAGACGTGGGCCATGGGCAGGAACATGATGGTC
>NZ_CAKKMM010001494.1:0-1205 GCF_918698205.1 Microbacterium sp. Bi128
CCACCCGGCTTGAGTGGCTCCAGTGACTAAGGGACGAGAGGAGCGCCAATTCTCGCCAGCTCGGCAAGAAGTACTTCGCCGCAAAGTCTTTGCAGGGTCCTCAGCCAATCATCGAAAGCACCCTCGGTCGGTCCCGTGGCCAGGGCCCTCGGATACCAGTTTTTTGTCCTTTGGACCGAGTCGTCAGCAACAAACTGTCCGTAGTGCGCAGTGGCATTCCTTCTGGCGTACCAGTGAGTGACGGCCGTAGCGAGGTCTTCCGCTGGACTCACCGCGCTGGCTTCGTCGACTGTGACAGGACCACGAAACAAAGCGTCCGCGATCAATGTGTATACACGGGGGGCTGCATGCGACGAATTTGACTCGTTGGGCCACGGGGAACCGTCGAGTCTTACTACGGGAAGTCCGCCCGGCACCCGACCTATTGCCAGCGTTTCCAGCGTTGACCAGAATCTGAAATAGCGTGCATCAGGTGAGGGATCGGCAAGGGCTTCCCGGAAGAGATCCACGCAAAGTTTTAGCAGTGGATCATGGCTGAGGGCGGAATGCTGCATCAGAAGGTCCGATTGGCTCTCCCCCGAGAGAAATCCGCCCGCCAGGTTGCCCGCGTAGCTCGAATGCTCAAAGCGGAATTTGGTGGCGATAACCTGCTCGCCATCGATTTGCTCCAGACAGGTGACTATTGGCCGGCCTGCTGCACCTCGGTTCAAGGAAAGGACCGCCAGCAACTCGTCGCGCGCAGTTGCGTACATCGTGTGCGCCTCTTCAATCGAGGCGGCAAAGACTTTGTCGTAAACGAGCACTGACATGGGGTGGTCACGCTTGTACATCTCGGACCAGACTGGTTGGCGAGGGCTGCTTCCCCAACCCAATTTCTCCAACATGGCGATGGTCAGCTGTTCGGCATCCTGGCCATGCGGTCTGGAATCCAGACCAAAAGCCCTAACGCCCGGCAATTTCAAGTCGCTCGTCAAGTACAGGCCTTGGATGATGCAGGCGAACCTATATTCCTCGGCGCCAGGAGAAGCAGGGTCACCCAATGGAGAAGCATAGAGCTCGGTTTGCTTCTGCAATATCGCGCGGAACCGACCAATGACCTCAGCATCGGAACGACCCAGGGGCTCATCGGGGTCGCAGATACTGAAACTGTGGCCGGGCAACCTAACCGGCAATCCGTTAATTTCCACGCCTTGGATATACAGGGC
>NZ_CAKKMM010001495.1:0-1204 GCF_918698205.1 Microbacterium sp. Bi128
AATCCATCCTCCGCAAGCACGGCATGAGCTGGATTACGCCGGGGATGTCCGTGGCAAGCCTGGATCACGCCATGTGGTGGCACCGGCCGGTCAGGGTCGACGAGTGGCTCCTGTACGTCCAGGAATCGCCCAGCGCCCAAGGCGCACGGGGCCTCGCGACGGGCAAAATCTTCAGCCGGGACGGCCGGCACGTGGCGACGGTGGCCCAGGAGGGCATGATCCGCGTCCCGAACGACTTCAAGAACACCGACCTGAAGAACACCGAGAAGGGCGCCGTGCAGGCCGCCGTCTGATCGAGGGCGCTGCAGCACCAGATCCGCAAGGCCGAGGGCTGCCAGTACTCCCCAGCAGCGGCTGGGACACGGTGTCCTCGGCACACAGCGTCAACGGCACACAAAAAAAGCCGGCTCCCCCTGAAACAGTTCAGGCGGGAGCCGGCTTTTTCGTGGCGCTGTAAGCCTTGCGGGCCTAGTCGCGGGTGAGGCGGCGGTGGGTTACGCGGTGCGGCTTGGCCGCATCCGGGCCCAGGCGCTCGACCTTGTTCTCCTCGTAGGACTCGAAGTTGCCCTCGAACCAGTACCACTTGGACGGGTTCTCCTCGTCGCCTTCGTAGGCGAGGATGTGGGTGGCCACCCGGTCCAGGAACCAGCGGTCGTGCGAGACGACGACGGCGCAGCCCGGGAATTCGAGCAGGGCGTTTTCGAGGCTGCTGAGGGTTTCGACGTCGAGGTCGTTGGTCGGTTCGTCGAGGAGCAGCAGGTTGCCACCCTGCTTGAGGGTCAGCGCCAGGTTGAGGCGGTTGCGCTCACCACCGGAGAGCACCCCGGCCTTCTTCTGCTGGTCCGGGCCCTTGAAACCGAAAGCGGCCACGTAGGCGCGGGACGGCATTTCGACGTGGCCGACCTGGATGTAGTCGAGGCCGTCGGAGACGACCTCCCACAGGGTCTTGTTCGGGTCAATGCCGCCGCGGCTCTGGTCGGCGTAGGAGATCTTGACGGAATCGCCGATCTTCAGTTCGCCGCCGTCGAGCGGTTCCAGGCCCACGATGGTCTTGAAGAGGGTCGATTTGCCGACGCCGTTGGGGCCGATGACGCCGACGATGCCGTTGCGGGGCAGGCTGAAGGACAGTCCGTCGATCAGGGTGCGGTCATCGAAGCCCTTCTGGAGCCCCTTGGCCTCCAGCACGAGTCCGCCCAGGCGCGGG
>NZ_CAKKMM010001496.1:0-1204 GCF_918698205.1 Microbacterium sp. Bi128
GTCCGCCGAAGGGCATCGCGGCCGAGGGCTTCTGGAACACGATCGCGTGGGCGCGGTCGTGTTGACCGAGCACCTCGTCGAACCCGCGCACCTGCTGCTGACCGATCGTCGCGACCGTCTCGGCCGAGAGGAACGGTGCCCGCCCGTCGACACCCGTGACCGCGGCGGCCAGCATCCGGGCGATGCCGCGCGCACTCCCGGTCGCCGAGGTGGCGGGGTGGCCGTAGCTCCAACTCCGCCGGTCGTTGGCCATGTCGACCCCCGGGCGGCCGCCTCCGAACACGTGGGCGCCCAGCGGCGTGACGGCGCGCTCGCCGGGTCCCGCCGCGGGCGGGATCATCGGCAGCACGTCCACGCGCCGCGACTCCTGGTCCGCCGGAAGACCGAGGAAGAAGTCGATGCCGTGAGGGGCGCGGATCTCCTCCTCGTAGAACGCGTGCATCGTGCGTCCGGTCACGCGCTGCACGAGCTCGGCTCCGAGGGTGCCGATGGTGGTGGCGTGGTACCCGAACGCGCTTCCCGGATGCCAGAACGGCACGCTCGCCGCGAGGCGCTCGGCCGCGACCGGCTGGTCGAGCATGTCCACGAAGTCCAGCGCGGGCGTCGCCTGCGGGAGGCCCGCTTGGTGCGACAGCAGCTGACGCACGGTCACGGCGGCCTTGCCCGCCGCGGCGAACTCCGGCCAATACGAGGCCACGGGGGCATCGAGGTCGAGGAGTCCGCGCTCGACCAGTACACCGACGGTGATGCCGATCGTGTTCTTGGACACCGAGTAGGGCACGAGGACGCTGTCCTCACCGAGGTGCGCTCCGCCCCACACATCGAGGACGGGTGCGCCGTGGTGGAACGCCGCCGCCTGGAACGACAGCTCCGGGTCGCCCGCCAGCGCGGCAGCCAGACGCTCGCCCGCCGCCGCCAGACGCGGATCGACGTGGCCGTGCAGCAGACCCGCGGTCATGCGCCGACCTCCCAGCTCTCGGTGAGCGGCGTATGCTCCACCGAGCCGCCGACGTGGAGCGTGTACGAGCCGGACTCGACCTCCCAGCCGCCGTCCCAGTGCGCGAGGCGACGGGCGGGGAGGGGGATGCGGGCCGTCGCCGTCTCGCCGGCCTCCGCGCGCACCGCGGCGAAACCGACGAGCCAGCGCGCAGGTCGATCGACGGCGGAGTCGGCGCGCTCGGCATACACCTGGACGACCTGGCCG
>NZ_CAKKMM010001497.1:0-1203 GCF_918698205.1 Microbacterium sp. Bi128
CCTCCCCGGAGACCATCCGCCGGGCACACGCCGTGCAGCCGGTCTCGGCCCTTCAGACGGAGTACTCGCTGTGGACCCGGGACGTGGAGGCGGAGATCCTGCCGCTGCTGCGCGACCTCGGAATTGGGTTCGTTCCGTATTCGCCGCTCGGACACGGGCTGCTGACCGGCCAGATCCGCTCCGTCGAGGACTTCGCCGACGACGACTGGCGCAAGACCAACCCCCGGTTCACGGGTGAGAACTTCCGCCGCAACCTCGCGATCGTCGACGAGGTGAAGGCCATCGGCGCCGAGATCGGCGCGACCCCCGCGCAGACCGCCCTCGCGTGGCTGCTGACCCGCGGGATCGACATCGCCCCGATCCCCGGCACCCGCAGGGTCTCCCGGGTCGAGGAAAACACCGCGGCCGACGGCATCGAACTCACCCGTGACCAGCTGGATCGGCTGAACTCGCTCCGGCCCGCCGCGGGGGAACGCCACGACGAGGCCAACATGGCCTCGATCGACAGCTGACAGGAACCCGGCACCAAACAAGGGGCGCGGATGCCCGATCCGCGCCCCTGGCAGCAACTTAGGATTCGACGTCGGCCGCGGCCATTGCCTTGTTCGTGAGGACGGGCATCATCCCCAGCAGCGCGAGCGTCAGCACTCCCATGATGCCGAACATGACCTGCAGGCCCAGCCATTGGGCCAGCAGACCGCCGGCTGCTGCACCAAGCGGCATGGTGCCCCACGCCAGCAGGCGGTAGGCGCTGTTGACTCTGCCCAGCAAGCGGTTGGGAGTAATGCGCTGGCGCAGCGATACGGTGATGACGTTCCAAAGCACGATCAGCATGCCGCCCACAAAAAAGATTGGGCCAAGAACATAGGGGTTGTCGGTCAGGGCGGGCGCACCTACGAACAGCGCGGCCCCGAAGATCGTCAGCATCAGGGACGTCGACCGGCCGAGCCTGGCCTCCACCCGCTCGGACATGAACGAGCCAACGAAGGCACCGAGAGCGGAGGTGGTCAAAAGCAGGCCGAACCCCACTTCGGAGAGCCCCATCTGTGAAGCCGGGCCCACGGCAAACAGCACGAAGACCGCGAAGGCCGCGCTGGATGCGAAGTTGAACACCCCGGTCATCACCGCGAGTGTGCGCAGGATCTTCTGGTTCCAGAGGAACCGCAGCCCCTCAGCAATTTCGAATCGCAGTGTCGTCTTCTG
>NZ_CAKKMM010001498.1:0-1202 GCF_918698205.1 Microbacterium sp. Bi128
GCTCCTTGGTAGACATGCGGGCGTAGCCGATGATGTGGGCGCTCATGGGGGCAGCTGTAGCCATTGAGCTACCCGGGACAGTTTTGCGGGCGGCGCCGCGGCCCTTTCCCACCTGTCGGCCCGCCGCTGTGATGTTTCCGCTGGCCAGGCCTCGTTGAATCCCTCAGAGTCGATCACGGACCTCGCTGTGGGGTCTTTACGTCCCCGTCGACAGATACCGGGGAGTCACTGGCGATGTGACTGTTAGCTTCGGATGGCGGTCAAATCGCACCTTGAAATGGCGGTTCTCACCGTCCCACCTGGAACGCTATGTGGAACTGGGCGGCCGTTTGAGGTGTGGAGTTGATCGCTCTGTGGCGATGTTCTGTGATCGATTGGTGTGGTAATCGTTAGACAATGTGGCTTTAAGGCAGCCTTGACCACGTCGCCGGGTACCGTCACGAGTTGGTCGCCTTGAATGTCGTGGCGCCTACCCGAAGGTGGTGCTTACGTCCGTTCGATCCCCTCGAAGATGCGCAGCACCTTCAGAGCATGGGTGGTTGGATCGGTCGGTTGAGCGCCGATACCGTGTGTGGTGGGTTGAGTGGTGACGGCGTCCCATAGTGAGTCGGTGTTGCCTTCGGCGAGGGCGAGGAGGGTGTCGCGGACGAGGGTGTCGCGGGTGGCTTGCTCTTCGCTTTGGTCTGGACGTTGTTGTCCGACGATGCCGTACATCTCGGTGCCGTGCACCGCGTGGGCGCCTTCGGCCGAGCCGATGCTGAGTCGGTATGCGGTGCCGCCGGCTGCTGCGTGTGCCAGTGCGGCCCGGTTGGCTGGCAGGGTGAAGGAGTAGTCGGTGTACAGCGCCCCGCGCACCTGAGCCGGGGTGCGTCCGTCGGTGTCGTATTCAGCGACGATGGCACGGGCGCGACTGCGTGGGATGCGGCCTTTCGACGCGAACACGTCGACGATGTTGTCGACGCTGCCGGGATCGAACCCGGGGTCGTTGATGACGTACCAGTCGACTTCGCGTGTGGTGCTGCTGAAGATGACGTCGATATCGGTGCGCCTCCCGGCCTCGATGGCACGCATGGGGTGTGCGGTGAGGACGCTGCCGGGCTGGGTATGGTCGTCGACGATGCTGGTTGTGGTGTTGTCAATGCTTTGCCGCTGCCCGAACTCGCGCGGGCTGACCTTGATGAAGGTGTCGGCGAGTTGCTGGG
>NZ_CAKKMM010001499.1:0-1201 GCF_918698205.1 Microbacterium sp. Bi128
CTTCTGATCTCCGAGGCGACGAAGCCACGGACCGTAATGTTGTCGCTCATTCTCATGTCCTGTCTCGAATTGTCGTGCCCTGCCGGGCAGTTCCAGCATCCCGCCGTGGACCGTGGCCGGGGAGGACCCGGCTGTGCCATGTGGATAACCGGCTGCCGGCAACGGTGTGGGGACCGTGTTGGGGAGAAGTCAGGGCCGGCAGGGCCAGCCAACCGGACGGCGTTGACCTCCACCGGCCGTCCGGCACTGTAAACTTTTTGAGGCGTCACCGGCAGCAGCCGGTGGGCGCCAGCGCGCCCCAGTAGCTCAGGGGATAGAGCAGCGGCCTTCTAATCCGCCGGTCGGGGGTTCGATTCCCTCCTGGGGCACAAGAGAGCGGCTCTGACCTGCGACAACGCAAGGTCAGGGCCGCTTCCTACGCCAACTCCGATTTCAACCAGAACATCAGATCCACTTGTTGTGTTTGAACGTCAGGAACAGGATCCCGCCCATGCCGAGCATGAGCGCGAGTGCCATCGGATAGCCGAAGATCCAGTCGAGCTCGGGCATGTCGCGGAAGTTCATGCCGTAAATCGACGCGATCAACGTCGGCGCAAACAGGATGGCAGCCCACGACGAGATCCGCTTGACCTGCTCGTTCTGGGCGAAGCTCGACTCCGTCAGGAGCCGCATTTCGTCGTTCTGCCGCTGGGCAACCAGGGCCGCGTTGACGGCCAGGGCGTTCTGCAGCAACGCCCGGAAGGCAGACACCCGCTCCCCCAGCCTGATGGCGTGGTCCAGGACGTCGCGGAAATGATCCTGCAGTTCGGGGTCCGGCACGCCGTCCGGTCCGCCGCCCATGAGGCTCTGCAGGATTCCGGCCAGCGGGGCCGTGGCACGCTGGAACGTGATGACCTGGCGGGAGAGTTCATAGATCCTGCGCGATACGCCGGGGTCGGCAGCGAACAGGTCGTCTTCGATTTCATCGATATCGTTTTCCAGCCCTGCCGCCACCGGCTCGTACTCGTCCACCACCTGGTCCAGGATCGCGTACAACACCGCATCCGGTCCGAGCGCCAGGAACTCCGGCTCGGACTCCATCCGCCGGCGCACCCGGGCCAGGTCGGGAGACTCCGCCCGGCGGACGGTCACCACAAAGTCCGGGCCGGAGAACACATGGATCTCGCCGAACTCGACCTTCTCCACATCGTCCAGGTACCGC
>NZ_CAKKMM010001500.1:0-1199 GCF_918698205.1 Microbacterium sp. Bi128
ATGCTGCAGGGAGTTGCGCAGCATCTCGCCGGGCGCTTTGGCGATGTTGCGCGGCTGCCAGTTCACGGCAGAGGTCGAATGCTCCATGAGCAGCCACGGCTTGCCCTTGGCCCAGCCGCGGGTGAGGTCTGCGGTTGCCGCCAGTTCCTGGAAGTTCCGCGGATCCTCGGCAATCAGGTAGTGGTCGTTGGAGACCACATCCATCTCCTCGGACCAGCGCCAGTAGTCCACGGGCTGGTGCAGGCCCATGTTGAACCCCATGAAGTTGGTGGTCACGGGATGTCCCGAGTGCGTGCGGATGATCGCGGCCTCGGCCTTGTAGCATTCGAGCAGCTCATCGGAGGAGTAGCGGGCGAAGTCCAGCTGCTGGGTCGGGTTCACCCAGGTCCCGGAGGTGCGCGGCGGCAGGATCTGCTCCCAGGACGAGTAGCGCTGGGACCAGAAGGCGGTGCCCCACGCGGCATTGAGGGCCTCCAGGCTGCCGTACCGGCGTTCGAGCCAGCGCCGGAAACCCGCGGCGGCACCGTCCGAGAAATCAGGCTGGTTGTGGCAGCCGTACTCGTTGTGGACATGCCACATCACGACGGCGGGGTGGTCCTTGTACCGGGTGGCGATCTGCTCGGTCAGGGCCGCGGCGGCCCGGCGGTATTCGGCACTCGACGCCGCGAAGGCCTGCCGGGAACCGTAGCTGTGCCGCACGCCGTCGGCGGTCACGGGCAGGGAGTCGGGGTACTTGTGGCTGAACCAGGGCGGCGGCGACGCCGTGGCGTTCGCCAGGTCCACCCGGATGCCGTTGGCGTGCAGCAGGTCCAGGACCCGGTCCAGCCAGCCGAACTCGTAGACGCCCTCGGACGGCTCAAGCAGGGACCAGCTGAAGATGCCCACGCTGACCAGGTTGACGCCGGCCTCGCGCATCAGCCGGACGTCCTCGTCCCAGGTCTCCTCGGGCCACTGTTCCGGGTTGTAGTCTCCGCCGAATGCCAGCATCGGGGAGCCTTCGGAGCCGAGGCGGGCGGTGATGTAATCCATGGCGTTGTTGTGGTTGGAGCTGTTGTCCACGTTTATCCTTTGCTGGAGCCGAGGGTCAGGCCCGCCACGAAGTGGCGCTGCAGGAGCAGGTAGATGATCAGGGCCGGAACGGCCGTGATCATGGCGCCGGCGGCGATCAGGTTGTAGATGGAGAGGAACTGGCCCTGGAG
>NZ_CAKKMM010001501.1:0-1198 GCF_918698205.1 Microbacterium sp. Bi128
GTGGAAGTTCGTGTCCTTCGGGTTCCAGCCGCCGTTGGAGACGCCCCGGAACTGGCGCAGCAGCTCGGCCAGGTCCACGTTCCGCGTCAGGGCCACGCCGTGCTCGCGGTAGGTGGGGAAGATGTAGTCCTGCGGCTGGCTGGCCCGTCCGGAGCCGATCTGGGCGGCTTCCTGTCCGGTGAGCGGGACCCACAGGGCCAGCTGGCCCTGCCGCTGCAGGGCGGTGGCCTCCACGTCGAAGCGGCGGATCTTGGCCATATCCGCGTAGAAGCCGCGCAGGGTGCCCGGGTCCAGCTTCTCGGCGTATTTTGAGAAAACCGGGTCCGAGCCCAGGGTGCCGTCCGGGTCCAGCAACTGCACCATCGGCTCGGCCGGGGCACCCAGTTGGGCCTCGGCCTCCGCTTCGAGCTGGTCATCCATCCCGGTTCCGTCGAACTCGGTAGAGGGCAGATGTGTGGCGCCCATACCGTCTCCTTGCTTGCCGCATCCGAATGCGCCGCAATCGCTGGGATATATGCCGGACCAGGAATACATTCCAGGTCCGGCATATATTTTGGCTTACTGGTCCTTACTTTATCCGCACGGGGCGGCCTGAGCGCGCAGTGTTAAGCGCTAGGAACGCCGCGGCGGTTTTGTATAGATCGCACAGAGCTCGAGGAAACGGGTGTTGGCTTCCGTTTCGCCGATGCTGACCCGGACGCCCTCGTTGCCGAAGGCCCGTACGGACAGCGCCCGTTCCGCCGCCAGGGCGGCAAATTCCGCGCTGTTTTCGCCCAGATTGAGCCAGACAAAGTTGCCCTGGGCCTCCGGGACGAACCACCCGAGCTCACGCAGTCCCGCCGTGACCCGGTCCCGTTCGTCCACCAGGCTTTGTACCCTTTCTACAACATCGGCGAAGTGCTCGAGCGATGTCACGGCTGCCGTTTCCGCGATCTGGGACACGGCGAAGGGGGTGGCACTGACGCGCAGGTGCTGCGTCAGTTCGGGCCTGGAGACGCTGTAGCCCACGCGGAGTCCGGCGAGGCCGTGCGCTTTTGAGAAGGTCCGCAGGACGACGACGTTGGGGTACTTGCGGTACATGGCGATGCCGTCCACGGCGTCGCCGGCGCGCACGAATTCCTGGTAGGCCTCGTCAATGACCACCACGACGTCGGCCGGAACGGCATGGATGAAGCGCTCCGTTTCCTCGGCCGTCAGG
>NZ_CAKKMM010001502.1:0-1197 GCF_918698205.1 Microbacterium sp. Bi128
CGGTGATGAGGCGCAGGGCGTCGCACGCGCTGAAGCCCCGGGCCATCCGGAGACCAAGGAAGAAGATGACGGCGAAAATGACGAAGCGCAGCAGCAGGTTGGCGACGTTCATGCCTCCCAGGGCTTGGTCCACGGCCAGATACGGGGCATCGATGCTGAGCAGGATCGCCAGGGTCATCAGCGCAAGGATCCAGAACAGGGACCGGTTCTCACCCCGCAGGACACTGGGCACGCGGACGAGCGTGGCGACGCAGCACATCGCCAGTGTGGTCCACTGCAGGATCGCGATCATCCGAGGTTCTCCCAAATCTTTTGTGTTTGTGCCTGCTCCTGCTCATGGCGCCGCAGCGATTTTCCGAGCGCCTGAAGACGTTCCCCGGCCAGGGCACTAAGGTCGCCGTCGGAAAGAGCGTCCAACGCGGCTTGCTTCGCCCCGGCCGTCCAGCCGGCCTCAGCCTCAGTTATCAGGCCCGTGGCGACGAGCCCGCCCGTGAAGCCTACGCCCGCCGCGCGGGCCGTCGCGACCGCAAGCTCGGGGGACAGCCGGTTTGCCGTGAGCTGCGCGGAGTAATTTTGCGGTGCCACCCCGGTGGCGGCCGAAACCCGGTGGCGCAATTCACCATCGTCAATCGCATCCACCCAGTTCCGGACCGACGTGGCGTGCGGTGCGGGGCTCAGAGCCGGGGTCATTGAGCTGCCCTGGTCGCCGTAGCCGCCGTAGGCCGGGGAAGAACGCGAAATGACGGCGCGCAACAGGTCCATAGTGGCGACCTGGCTGACGAGTTCGGCCGGGGTCGGCGGCTGCGGCGGGGCGGCCAGCTCCGCATAGTGCTCGAAGGAAGCGAGTTCCGCCAGCGGACTCAAATCCAGGGCCCGGCTGATGCTGACCAGGGTGGTTTCGGCCACCTTCCCGCGGACCAACTGCTGGGCGAAGGTGGTGCGCTTGATCCCGGAGATCCGGCAGAGATCGGCTGTGCTCGCGGACGGGGCAACCCGATGAAGCCAGAGTTGGAACGCCTTTGCGGGTAGTGGCATCTAGGGCTTCCTGCGGAGTCGACGGGCAGTATGGCTACTGGCATGCGGTGGGGCAGCGGCGATTGAGGCGGGGGGTGGCGGCGGTGTGGCGGTGTTGGCTGGGATTTTGCGTGAGGTCCTAATTCAACTATGCTAAATGGTCGAACCCGCTGGTCCGTACAC
>NZ_CAKKMM010001503.1:0-1196 GCF_918698205.1 Microbacterium sp. Bi128
GCAGCATGGCCCTGACCTGGCTCGGCACCGGGGTGCCGATGATCGTCACGATGCTCTGCAGGTTGTCGGCGAAGCCGAACAGCAGCGCGGCGAAGAACGCCCCGATCGGGTTCCAGCGGCCCAGGATCATGGCGGCGAGGGCAATGAAGCCGCGCCCGCCGGAGATTTCCTTGGTGAAGCTGTCGATCGCCACGAGGGTGAAGAACGATCCGCCGATCCCGGCGACGGCGCCGCCGAGCGTGACGTTCCAGAAGCGGGTCGCGTTGACCTTGATGCCCAGGGTGTCGGCCGCCTGCGGGTGCTCGCCCACGGCACGGACGCGCAGGCCCCACTTCGTCTTGAACAGTGCGACCCAGATCACGATGACTGCCACGTACATCAGGTAGCCCACCACGGACTGCTTGAAGAGGATGGGCCCGATCACGGGGATGCTGGACAGGACCGGGATATCGATGATGGGCAGCTCGGCGGGCGAGTTGTACTTCTCCGGATCGGACTGCATCACGGTGGTGAACAGGAAGCCGGTGAGCCCGGAGACCAGGACGTTGAGCACGACGCCGACGATGATCTGGTTGACCACGTACTTGATGCTGAACACTGCCAGCACCACCGACACAAGGGCGCCCGCCACGGCCGCCGCAAGCAGGCCCAGGTAGGGGTTGTGCGTCAGGCTGGCGACGAGCGCGGCCGTGAAGGCACCGCCCAGGAGCTGGCCTTCGATGGCGATGTTGACGACGCCGGCGCGTTCGCACAGTACACCGGACAGGGAGCCGAAGACGATCGGCACGGCGAGGGTCACGGATCCGGCGATGAGGCCGGCCAGCGAAATACTGGGGGTCCGGGCGCCGCCCACCACCCAGATCAGGAAGGCGACCACGAACACGACCGTGAACACGGCCGGCACCCAGCGCGGGGGCCGCCGGTTCGCTCTCGCCTTCAGGACCAGGGCGTAGCCCGCGAGGCCCAGCAGGATCAGGGAGAGCACCATGCCGGACAGGAATGCGGGTACTTCGATCGCCGGGAGCTGGAAGAAGTCTCCGCTGGATGAAACGCCGAATTTGGCGTTCGCCTGCGGGCCCAGCAGTCCGAAGAAGATGAACGCTACGGTGGCCAGCACCGCGAGCGTGACCGGCAACTTCCAAGTCACGGGCTTGGCGGACACCGTCGGCCTGTGGTTCTTCTCCGGCTGGGGTTTT
>NZ_CAKKMM010001504.1:0-1195 GCF_918698205.1 Microbacterium sp. Bi128
CACGCCTAGAGGCCGGGTTGCGGCCCCTTCCACGGCTGATGCAAAGCCCGATTCCTAGGAGGTCGCTGTGGCGGCAAAATTTGGCGTGCTGGCCCTGGTCGAAGCCAAAGCGGGGAAGGAACAGGACGTCTGGGACTTCCTGAACGGAGGGCGCGAAATAGTGCTCAACGAGCCCGGAACGCGCACCTGGTATGCCTTCCGGGTCAACGAGAACACCTTCGGCATCTTCGACACCTTCGATACCGAGGAGGACCGTCAGGCCCACCTCAGCGGCGCCATCCCCGCCGCCCTCGGCGAACACGGTCCCGCCCTGCTCGCCAAGGATCCCGACATCAAGCTGATCGAACTCATCGCCGTGAAATAGGGGTGCCCCCGGCCGCCGCAGATCAGGAGCGGCGATTGCCATTATGTGACGCGGCGTTACCTTGCGTGAACTGGTGTTGCCGCACCGTTGTTCCGCTATGTGACGCCGCCCTATCGTCGATGCATGGCAATTCAGGACATTTACCCCACGGCCCTGCGCCTCCTCGGCCGTCCCGTGCTGGTCGTCGGCGCCGGCCCGGTGGCCGCCCGGCGCACCAAGGGGCTGCTCGACGCCGGAGCCCGCGTCACCGTCGTGGCACCGGCCGCCTGCCCGGCGCTCGCTGAACTTGCCGACGCCGGCCTCCTGAACTGGGAGCCCCGCCCGTACCGGCGGTCCGACGTCGACGGCGTCTGGTTCGTCCAGACCGCCACCGGCGACGCCGCCGTGGACGCGCAGGTCTCCGCCGACGCCGAGTCGCAGCGCATCTGGTGCGTCAACGCCTCCGACCACGAAGCCTCCGCCGCCTGGACGCCCGCCGTCGCCGTGGTGGACGACGTTAAGATCGCCGTCAACGCCGGCGGAGACCCGCGCCGCGCCATGGCCCTGCGCGACGCCGTCGCCACCGCCCTGGCCACCGGAGACCTGCCGCTGCGCCGGCACCGGGTTTCCGGCACGGGGGCAACTCCCGGATCCGTGGCCCTCGTCGGCGGCGGTCCCGGCGACACCGGACTCATCACCGTCCGCGGCCGCCGGCTCCTTGGCCAGGCCGACGTCGTGGTGGCGGACCGGCTCGGCCCGCGTGAACTCCTGGCCGAACTGGCCCCCGACGTCCGCATTGTGGAGGTCGGCAAGACCCCCGGCCACCACCCGGTGCCGCAGTCTGAAATCAAC
>NZ_CAKKMM010001505.1:0-1195 GCF_918698205.1 Microbacterium sp. Bi128
AAGCTGCTCGCGGCGTGCAACGGCCGCGAAATCTTCTTCGAGCACACCGACGGCCGGATCGTACTGATCTACCCGATGGGTGACCGCGTCCTGGTCGGCACCACCGACGTCGACGCCGACATGGCCCAGGACGCCGTGTGCACCGAGGCGGAAATCGACTACTTCTTTGACCTGATCGGCCACGTGTTTCCGGACATCCCGGTGGGCCGGGACCAGATTGTCTACTCGTTCTCCGGTGTTCGGCCGCTTCCGAAGCACGACGCGACCCAGCCCGGCTTCGTCAGCAGGGACTACCGGATCGAACGCCGTGCGGCGGCGGGCGGCGCCGTCCTCAGCCTCGTCGGCGGCAAGTGGACCACGTTCCGGGCCCTCGCCGAGCACCTGAGCAACGACGTCCTGGCCGAACTCGGTATGGAACGGAAGGTTTCGACGGCGAAGCTCGCCATCGGCGGCGGCGCCGGCTTCCCGGACAGCGAGGACGGCGTCCAGCGCTGGATCAAGGCCCACATGTCGGCCGGCCGCGACGTCGCCCGCGTCACCGGGCTGCTGACCCGCTACGGGACCCGTGCCGAAGAAGTCATCCGCTTCCTGGACGGGGCCGCGGCCGGCGAGCCGGACCGGCTGCTGCATTCCACCCGCGAGCTGAGCACCCGGGAACTGGAGTTCATGGCCGCCCATGAGCAGATCGGGCACCTCGTGGACGTCCTCATCCGCCGCACGTCCCTGGCCTTTCGCGGCCTGGTGACAGGGGAACTGCTCAACGAAGTCGCGGACATCCTTTCCGGACCGCTCGGCTGGGACGCGGCACGCCGGGCCTCAGAGATCAGCCACGCACAGGAGGTGCTACAGCGGTTCCACGGTGTCCGGGTCCACAGCTTGGTCGCCTGATATTGCTTGCGTGCCCGGGCAGGGAAGCCCGGGTGCAAGCACTGCGCGGTCCGCCCTGGCGGCCGGCGCAGTGGCCGGCCGGCAGCACGAACATGCTGCCGGCCCAACGGCTTCCAAACTCGCGGAGGCCGACAACAGAAAATAGAGGAGTCAAAGATGTCTCTTGGAATAGTTTTCCTATCCGAATTATTCGGTACCGCCATGCTGACCCTGCTGGGTTGCGGCGTTGTGGCCAACGTTGCGCTCAAAGGCACCAAGGGCAATAACGGCGGGTTCCTCATGGTCACCTGGGGGTGGGGCCTTGCCG
>NZ_CAKKMM010001506.1:0-1195 GCF_918698205.1 Microbacterium sp. Bi128
GCGCGTTCCGGATCGAGGACGGGTCCATGCAGGTGGGGACCATGATCGCGTTCCTGAGCTACCTGATGCAGATCCTGATGTCGGTCATGATGGCCACGTTCATGGCGATCATGATCCCGCGCGCTGCCGTCTCCGGGGACCGGATCGGCGAGGTCCTCGGGACCGAATCCAGCGTCCGGCCGCCGCTGCGCCCGGTTTCGCGCGCGGCCGGGCGGGCAGCCCGTGGCGAGCTGGAGATGCGCGACGTCGGATTCGCCTACCCGGGCGCCGAGCAGCCGGTGCTCCAGGACGTGAACTTCACCGCCCGGGCGGGGCAGACGACGGCGATCATCGGCAGCACCGGCTCCGGCAAGACCACCCTGGTGAACCTGATGCCGCGGCTGTTCGACGCGACCTCCGGTTCGGTGCGGATTGACGGCGTGGACGTCCGCGAGCTCCACCCGGACCTGCTGTGGGGGCACATCGGCTTGGTCCCGCAAAAGCCCTACCTGTTCTCCGGCACGGTGCGCAGCAACCTGCTCTACGGCAAACCCGACGCCACCGAGGACGAGCTCTGGCGGGCCCTGAGGATTGCGCAGGCGCAGGACTTTGTGGAGGAGCTGGAGGGCGGACTGGATGCACCGATCTCGCAGGGCGGCACCAACGTCTCCGGCGGCCAGCGGCAGCGGCTCGCGATCGCCCGGGCACTGGTGAAACAGCCCGAGCTCTACATCTTTGACGACTCCTTCTCCTCGCTGGACACCGCCACGGACGCCCGGCTGCGGCAGGCACTCAAGCAGCACACCGCCGGGGCCACCATGGTGATCATCGCCCAGCGGGTCTCCAGCATTGTGGACGCGGACCGGATCCTGGTGCTCGAGCGCGGCAGGATCGTCGCGCACGGCACGCACGAGGAACTGCTGGCGACCTCGGAGACGTACCAGGAGATTGTGAACTCCCAGCTCGCAGCGGAGGAGGCAGCATGAGCCGCACCGACAAGGCGCCGACGCCGGCTCCCGCAGCCGCTCCCGCTGCCGGGGCTCCAGCCTCCGCCACGCAGGCGCCGCTGCGGATTCCCCGCCCGGCGGGTGGCCCCGGCCGCGGCGGCCCGTTTGCCGGGATGAACATCCCGGCCGAGAAGGCCATGAACTTCGGCCCCTCCGCCCGGCGGCTGCTGGGGGAGCTGCGGCCCGAACGGCTGTGGCTGGTGCTGGTC
>NZ_CAKKMM010001507.1:0-1192 GCF_918698205.1 Microbacterium sp. Bi128
GGCCTGCAGCACCGCACCGCCCCGCTGTGCGGCGTCCAGTTCCACCCGGAATCCGTCCTGACCGAAGGCGGCTACCAGATGCTCGGCAACTGGCTGGAGTCACTGGGCATGGCGGGCGCTGCCGAACGGGCAGCGGACCTGAGCCCGCTCATCAAACACTGACCCGGCAGGCACTGAAAGCGCGGGCGCGGCGGTAGCCGGCACCTTAGGTTTTTCCCGACCGGGTTAGGGGAACAGTCCGCCCAGGGCCGCGTCCTCTTTGGACGCGCTCTTGGTCGGCGTCGGTGTGGGCGACGGCGGGGGCGGCGGCGGCGCCGGTGCCTTCGCCACGGTCACGGTAATGGTCTTGCCCTGTTCGACGAGCGAATCCGCGGCATCGGCCTGGCCTGTCACCTTGCCCGGAGCCACCTGGGAGTTCTCCACCTCGGTGGCCTTGAGCACCAGGCCCTGTTCCTTCAGTTTCGCCTCCGCCTCCGCCAGCGGCAGCCCGATCAGCTGCGGCACAGCCACCTTGCCGGTGGAGACGACGATTTCGACCGCGTCCGCCACGGCCACAATCTGGCCGGGGGCCGGGTTGGTGGTGATGACAATGCCGACCGGAACCGTGGGGTTGTTGGACATCTTGGTGGTGAGGGCGCCAGTCAGCCCCGTTTGGTGGAGAAGATCGCGGGCTGCCGCCTCGGTCCGGCCGGGCAGATCCGTCGGAATGGTGATCGCGCTGGGGCCCTCGGAGATGTTGAGGATGATGTCCGAGTTGGCGTCCATGGAACTCCCCGACGTCGGCACGGTGCCAATCGCGGTGCCTTTGGGAATGCTCTCGTGCTGCAGCCGTTGGAGCTGTGGCTTGAAACCTGCGTTGTACAGCCTTTGCAGGGCCTCTGATTCCGTCAGGGACGTCACCGTGGGAACCAGTACCTTGGTTGCCTGCGGCGGGGCCTGATTCATGAGGTTGTACAGCCACAGGCCGCCGCCGGCCAGCACCAGCAGTGTGAGGACCACGAGCGTCGCGATCCAGGTGCGGCGGCGCGTCTTCTGGCGCGGGGTGTGCTCGCGTTCGACCGGCAGCGCCAGCGGCAGGCTGCCGGTGTCCGCAATGCCATAGAGTTCGGTGCCAGCCGGCTGCAGCACTTCCTCGTCGTCGGGTATTTCTTCGGCGGGCCGCAGCCGGCCGCCGGGGGAATCGTCGAGGAAC
>NZ_CAKKMM010001508.1:0-1192 GCF_918698205.1 Microbacterium sp. Bi128
GTCGCCAGTTCCTTGAAGTCCCAGGCGTAGTCGCCGGAGAGTTCGTACGTGCGGCCCTCGTGCCCGGCGGAGCTGAGCACCGCCGCGGCCGCGGCCGCGTAGTCAGCCCGCGTCGCGCTGGCCACCCGGCCGTCACCGGCAGCGGCCACGACGGCGCCCGTCTGCTTGGCCGTTGCCACGGTCTGGGCGTAGTTTTCGGTGTACCAGCCGTTGCGCAGGATGGTGTTGTCGAGTCCCGACGCGCGGATGAGCTCCTCTGTTGCCTTGTGCTCGGGCGCCAGGATCAGTTCGGTGGTGTCCGCGGCCAGGACGGATGTGTAGGCGATGAACCCGACGCCGGCGGCCCTGGCCGCGTCGATGACGTTGCCGTGCTGCGCCACCCGGGAGCCCACCTCGCTTCCGGAAACCAGCAGGAGCCTGTCAACGCCCGTGAGCGCAGCCTCGAGAGCCGCGGGATCGGAATAGTCCGCGACGCGCACCTGGACGCCACGTGCAACCAGCTCCCGGGCTTTCGCGGCGTCGCGCACGATGGCCACCAGCGAGTCCGGTTCCTGGCTGGTGAGCAGTTCATCGAGGACCAGCCTGCCCAGCTGTCCTGTCGCACCCGTTACTGCAATCGTCATGTTGCGCTCCTCATCAGTGGTCAAGCCACGTCACGTTATGGTTGGCCGGCGATCCGGCGCTGGCGGGAATAACCGGACCCCGGTCCGGTTCATTCCCCTTGTTACGTTGTGCGACCGCTACGTCAGGGTCCACGACCGCTTGGACAACCCGAACCAGAACCCGTCGATTGCTGTCCTGGCCTGGATGTCTCCCGAGCCGTACGCAGCCCCGAGGACAACATAGAGCGGAGCCCAGTGCTCGCTGCGGGGGTGCGCTTCCCGGGCGGCGGGTGCCTTGTTCAGGAAGTCGAGGATGGAGTCAACATCGCCGCGGGCCATGGCCTCCTCCGCCCAGTGGTCGAATTCGCTGGAGGCCGCGGGAGGGGCGGAGTCCGGTCCCCCGGCGGGATTGAACCAGCGCAGGTTGTGCGTCGTGAATCCCGATCCGACAATCAGCGTGCCCCGCTCCCGCAAGGGCCCCAGCGACATGCCGAGGTCGAACAACCCCTGAGGATCAAGCGTCGGCATGGACATCTGCACGACCGGCACGTCGGCGACGGGGTACATCTCCTTCAGCGGAACGTAGGCGC
>NZ_CAKKMM010001509.1:0-1191 GCF_918698205.1 Microbacterium sp. Bi128
CTCCGGTTCCCGCGAGGCGGCCACCCGTGGCTGATCTCCCAATGACGGGGCTCATGGGAGCCGCCCTGCTGGAGACTGCCTCCAGCGCCGGGCGCAAAGTTCCGCACAGCGTCCGGGCACGACACACCTACCGGGGAATGCGGACCGCGGAACATTACTTCCAGGTCCCCCTGGACCAATTCAGCGAGGCGGGGCGCCGCGGCGAAACCATCTCCGTGTTCGCCCGCGAGTACGTGTCCACCGAACACAGCGAGGCAGAGGCCGCCGGGCTGCCCTGGCTGCTTTTCCTGCAGGGCGGTCCCGGCGGGCGTGGAAACCGGTTCCCGTCGCTGGGCGGCTGGAGCAAGGCCGCCGCGAAGGACTTCCGGATCCTCATGCTGGACCAGCGCGGCACCGGCCTGTCCTCGCCCGTCGACCGCAACACGCTGCCGCTGCGCGGCACCGACGCGCAGCAGGCTGACTACCTGACGCACTTCCGCGCCGACTCGATCGTCGCCGACGCCGAGGCGATCAGGGCGGCCCTGAACTCGGCCCCGTGGACCATCTACGGCCAGAGCTACGGCGGATTCTGCGCGCTCAGCTACCTTTCCTTCGCCCCCGAGGGGCTGCGCGAGGTCCTCGTGACGGGCGGGCTGGCCCCGCTGGGCGGCTCCGCCGACCGAGTGTACCGGGCCACGTTCCAGCGGGTCGCGGCCCGGAACGCCGAATACTTTGACTGGTATCCCGAGGACCGGGCCGCCGTCACCCGGATCGCCCGGCACCTGCGGGAAACGGAGGAGGTGCTGCCCGACGGCGGCCGGCTCACGGTGGAACGGTTCCAGATGGTGGGCTCGTTCCTGGGCGGGAACACGCGGGTGGACGCGCTGCACCACCTGCTCGAGGACGCCTTCGTGGCGACACCGGACGGCGACCGTCTCTCGGACACCTTCCTGGAGCAGGTCCGGGGCCTCGTGTCCCGGGCCGCGAACCCGTTGTACGCGTTGATGCACGAATCCATTTACGCCCAGGACGGTGCCACCAACTGGGCCGCCTGGCGCGTGCTGGAGGAATTCCCCGAGTTCCGCCCCGACGCCGGCGAACCGCTTCTGACCGGGGAAATGGTGTACCCCTGGTATTTCGAGCAGGACCCGGCCCTGCACCCGCTGCAGGACGTGGCCCGGCTCCTGGCCGAAATGGACGGCTGGGCACCCC
>NZ_CAKKMM010001510.1:0-1190 GCF_918698205.1 Microbacterium sp. Bi128
TCCGGGCGTCGTCCGCGTCCGGGTGCAGGGACAGGCGGTGCGCGGACCGCGCCGGGTCCCACTCCACGAGGTAGCTGGCCTCGTCCACGTAGGCGCAGATCAAGAGCGCGGCGAGGGACTTCGCGAGGGATGCCGCCGTCTGCAGCACTTCCGGATACTGTCCCGGAACCACACCCACCACGAGGGGCGCAGGGCCGTGGGCGGAGTCGTCAGGCATACTTCATTCTGGCGCCGGGGTGCGGCCCTGAACAGGGGCTTACTTCCCGTCTGCCGGCCCGGGACGGTGCGGGCGCCGTTTGCCGCGGCCTCCCTTGAACAGCCCGGGGGTGGGGCCTACGGTTGAAGAACACAGGAGGAGGTGGCCGCCGTGGAGATCTACATGTGGTGGTTGGATCTGGATTTGGCGAGCAAGGAATGGCTTCGGGAAAACCTGCGGACCATTGAACTGCCCGAGGCCGTGCAGCGGGGAATCGCGGATGCCGGCGGGCCCGGTCCGGCTGAGCCGTCCGCCGCCGGCGCGGCCGTATTGACGGCCGCGGACTGGGACTTCATCGAGACGCAGTCGGAGTTCGTCGACTGAAAGATGCCACCGGCGCGGCAGCGCATGCCGGCGGGCGCCGGGAGAAAACCGTTGCGGCCTTCGGGCGGGGATGGTTGCATGGACCCCATGGCTACTGCAGAGAGTTACGTCCTGGCGATCGGGACCAAGAAAGGCCTTTGGCTGGCGACCAGCCGGGACCGGAAGGACTGGTCGCTGTCCGGCCCGCATTTTCTGATGAGTGAGGTGCCCAGCATCGCCATCGATACCCGCGATGACAGGACCCGGATCCTGGTGGGGGTCCGCTCCGAGCACTGGGGCCCCACGGTTTTCCACTCAGATGATCTCGGCGGATCCTGGACCGAACCCGAAAACGGCGCCATCACGTTCCCCGACGGCACCGACGCCGCCCTGGAACGGATCTGGCAGATCTATCCCGACGCCGACTCCCGCCCGGGCGTCGTGTGGGCGGGTTGCGAACCGATCTCGGTCTGGAAATCCACCGACGGCGGCGAGCACTTCGAGCTCAACCGCGGCCTCTGGGACCATCCGCACCGCAGCGAATGGGGCGCAGGCTATGGCGGCGCTGCGGCGCACTCGATCGTCGTCGACCCCACGGGCGAGAAAGTCCACGTCGCCATGAGCACCGGAG
>NZ_CAKKMM010001511.1:0-1188 GCF_918698205.1 Microbacterium sp. Bi128
ACACGCCGGCCCACGGAAGCAGATCCGCCCCGCGAGCCGGATTGGCAGCCTGCCCCCAATCGGCCCGTGCCAGCGCGGCCTGAGCCCGAGCCTGCCCCCGCGCCAGAGCGCCAGCCGACGCCAGAGCCTGAGCCGGCGGCTCCGGCGGGAAGACGCACGCACCGGATCCGGCGGCTGCTCGCCAGGATCTTCAAGTTCGCCCTCGCCATGGTGGTCATCACGGAGCTGGCCGCCGTCTCCTTCATCTGGTTCGCTCCCCCGCGCACTGCCTACATGCTGCAGACCGGCGGCCCGATCGCCTACCAGTACGTGTCCCTGAACCACATCAGCCGCTATGTCATCGCCGCGGCCGTCGCCCACGAGGACCAACAACTGGGAACGCGTGTTGGCGCGTTCTCCGTCGATGATTTCCGGGACAGGGCCGTCGCCTACCTGCAGGGCAAGGATGACCCAAGCGGTTCCACGGTCCCGCAGCAGCTGGTCAAGAACATCTTCCTGTGGCCTGATGCGAATGCCCTGAGGAAGGGGCTGGAGGCCGGGCTTGCAACCGAGTTCAGCCTCACCCTGACCCCGCAACGGATCATGGAGCTGTATCTGAACTACGCGCAGTTCGGCCCGAAGCTCTACGGCATCTGCGCGGCGAGCTGGTACTACTTCGACGAACCCCCGTGGAACATGTCCGAGTATCAGGCTGCGCAATTGATGGGGGTCCTGCCACTGCCCACACTCGTCACCCGGGCGGCGGAAGGCGGCATCTACCTCGGCCCGGGGGTCCACCCCAAAGTGTGGGACTACGTCAACGGTGCGGCCAACGTGTGGGTCCCCAAGCAGATCGAGGTGCTCGGCGGATGGAAGGCGACCGTCGCAACCATCGGCATCGGCGACACAGCGTCCGACCACGCGGCCGAGCGGGGATCCGCGAACACGGATGGCTGCGGTTCGTATCCGGAGAGTGTGCTGGACCTGCTGCGGCAGCAGGGCATTGCCCTGGACCGCAACGGAAACCCTGCGCCACTCAGGGGCTAGGAAACGAAGGTCAGTTGCCCAGGTCCTCGACCTTGGGCAGGGCGAGTTCCTCGCTGCGGGGCAGTTCCTCGACGTTGACGTCCTTGAACGTGATGACGCGGACGCTCTTGACGAACCGGGCGGAGCGGTAGACATCCCACACCCAGGCGTCCTGCAGGGTCA
>NZ_CAKKMM010001512.1:0-1187 GCF_918698205.1 Microbacterium sp. Bi128
GGTCAGGAGCGTCCGGGCGGTGGCGAGGCCAAGTCCGTCGGGGGAGCCTGTGATGAAAATGCGAGCCATGAGGATGGTCCTTTCTTCACCGTTACGTATGAAGGTTGCTGCTTGCCACTTGATGGCCTTAGCTGGGACGGGTCACACTCAAGAATGAACGCCCTGCGCCCTCATCTAGGCGGATTCGAGAACGTTCTTGAGATTGGTCAACTGAGCGACCTCGGCATTCATGGTGCGGACAATCACCGGGCCCACGAGCTTCATGAGTCCCTTGGGCTCCAGGTCCAGGCTGAAACGAACGGTCGTTCCGCCCGGCGCTTCACTGAGCCGGTACGCACCGGCCGGACGGGCCGGACCGGCCACCACCTGGAAGCCCAGGAGCTTTCCGGGGTCCGCCGCGGTGATTTCATAGTCCCCGACGATCGGCCGGCCGCCGGGGCCCGAGAGGGTCTGGCTGTACACGGCACCGAGGTCCCCGGGTGTTCCACTCTTCAGTGCTATGTCCTGAACCCCGGAGCGCCATGCGCGGTTATTCAGCCCATCCGCGAGGAACGCATAGACGTCCTCCGGTGATCGGGTGATGGTGGTCTCGTTCTCGGCGTGAGCCATTGCTACCCCTGCTGGTTTTAGTCCGGACGCGTCCAGGCCGGTCGATCGATGTTGTCCATACAGTCCGGCGTGCGCCGGCATTTAGCGGATTGCTTCTTCAGGCTCTTCAGCCATGGGGCTCAGGGTCATCCGGGTGGTGACCAGGAGAGATCCGAGCAGGGATCGGGCGGCCGCGAGCAGCACATTAACCTCAGGGCTGGCCAGTTCATAGAACAACCTGCCCTCGCGCCGTGAGGGGACAATCAGGCGCTGTCGGCGGAGAATGCTCAAATGTTGGGAGAGGTTCGACGGCTCAAGGCCCGTGTTGTCGCGCAGTCGGCTTACGGCAACTGGTCCGTCGGCGAGCATTTCCAGCAACTGGATTCGGGCAGGGTGGCCCATGGCCTTGAAAAGTTCTGCCTTCACATCGGTCTGGACCGGACTTGCAGGAAGATCATCCGGCATCGGGGCCTCCCTCCTTCACATTCAACTATTCTGAACCGCGCGTCTGTGCAGACCCCGGCGACAGGAAAACTAGCACGTGCAAGACAGAAAAGTCTGTCTTGCACACCCATCAATTGGTCAGCCCGCTTACATAT
>NZ_CAKKMM010001513.1:0-1187 GCF_918698205.1 Microbacterium sp. Bi128
GTGCTGGAGTGGCGGTTGGTGTGGCCGTCACGGTCGGCGCGGCCCCAGCCGTGGACCCGGTGGTCGAGCGCGGAGCGGCAGCGGCAGGATCAGTTCCTGGCCGTGATGCACATCCGGCAAGGACGAGGCTGAGCGCAATGCCCGCCATTGTGGCATGCGCGTAAAACCCGGTGCGGTTGAGACCCACTTAATTGTTCCCCCAATATTTGCGACGGCGGGGTGATTATCCCGCTCGAGACCTCAGTATCAGGTATGCGGCCGGAAGTTATTGTCAGGTCTGGAAGACGGTGCTGAACCGTTACCTTGGGCTGCCAGTTGGCCGCCAACACGGCCAACACTGACAGCTGATGATTCTTGGGCCGGTCAGGAGTTTCACTCCGGGGCGGAGACGAGTAAGGCCGGCCGGAACGATCTTTCGATCGCCCCGGGCCGGCCTCTGAACCGCGCAAGATCTGCGCTCCCGCGGAAGGTAAGAGATTCGAACTCTTGGTACGGGGTCACCGCACACTGGTTTTCAAGACCAGCTCCATCGGCCGCTCGGACAACCTTCCCTAACGAGTAGTCTTTCATAGGCAGTCGGCTGCCACAAAAACCAAAAACACGGTGCGCTTGCGGACGTGTGCAGCTCCCCGCCATATTCTGGGGAGTGATGTTGATCGGACCTGGCGATCGCGGCGAACGTGCGCGGAGCCAGTTAGGAATCGGGAGTGCTCCATGAAGGCTGTCTATATCTCAGAGCCCGGCGGACCCGAGGTCCTGGAAGTCCGTGAGGTTCAGGCCCCGGTGGCCGGCCCCGGGGAGGTGCTGATCGACGTCGTGGCCGCGGGCCTTAACCGTGCCGATGTCCAGCAGCGCAAGGGCTTCTACCCGCCGCCCCCAGGCGCCTCCGAGATCCCCGGGCTGGAGGTCTCCGGCCGGATCGCAGGGTTCGGCCCGGGCGTGACCAAGGCGTTTTCCGTGGGGGACAAGGTGGTGGCGCTGCTCGCCGGCGGCGGCTACGCCCAGCAGGTGGCCGTGCCCGCGGGGCAGGTCCTGAGGATCCCCGACGGCGTGGATCTGGTCACGGCGGCGTCGCTGCCCGAGGTCGCGGCGACGGTCTATTCCAACCTGATCATGACGGCGCAGCTGCAGCCGGGCGAAACTGTCCTCATCCACGGAGCCACAGGCGGTATCGGCACCATGGCCAT
>NZ_CAKKMM010001514.1:0-1187 GCF_918698205.1 Microbacterium sp. Bi128
GCCGTGATGCTGGCAGACGATGAGGCCACGGCGCCCGCCAACTGGCACCTCCTCCTGACTGTCAGCGCCGGCGGCCGGACAATCGCAGCGCCGTTGAGGCTCCGTGACCTGACCGGGTCCACCGGGCAGTTGCCCGTGGGGCCGATGGTGGGCTCCTCCCGGATGGCCGTGGAGATGCGCGCTGCAACCACTGGCCTGACCTTCGTTCCGGTGACGCCGCTCTACGTGGCGACATCCGTGGACCTCACCGGGCGAACCCTGCGGCTGACTGTTGAAGCCGCTGACGGAGCCCCTGTTCCCGCCAGAGTATCCATCGAGAGCCGAAAGTTCGGCATACGGAAGACCGCGACTTTCCAGGAAGCTGACGGAAACCGGTCTGTCTACGTCATCAACGTCCCGGCGCTGGGAAGTGGCGCAGGCATTACCACCGAATATGAATGGCAACTGCGCCTGGCGAGCGGTGCCAAGGGCCCGCAGCCGGTGGCGTGGCCGGAGGGAACCGCGGAGTTGGAGTCCCACTCGGATCAGACCCGAGGCCTCAGGCTGGGATTGACCGGTTACGGCTTCATCACCGTCGAAGAGCGCAAGAGCCGAATCATTGCTTCGACCGTCGAAGTCTCAGCCGACAAGCGGACCCTGCGTATTGCAGGCACAGCGGACATGCATGTCATGCGGTGACCGCGGGTTGTCCTCTCAAGCGGTTCTGCAGGTCCGCACCAACGACGGAAGCAATGCGTTCACCGCCGATTTCCTGCTTCCGCAGAACCCGTGGGGCGGCGAGGAAGTGATGCCCGAGGCGGGCGCCTACAGCGTGCGGTTCGTTTTCCCCGGAGTCGCAGACACCCTCGGCCACTGGATCCCGGCGTCATCAGGTCTGCAGAAGCAGATGCCGGCAAGGATGGACGCGGACCGGCTGGAGGTCGGCGTGAGCCGCACCTCCAAGAACGGTGCGCTCACCATCCACCTGCGTCCGCCGTTCGCGGCCGACGAGGTGGGAAGATTCGAGCAACAGACGCTGCGCACTCCGGTCACGCTGGCCGGGAGCAATGAACTCAAGGACGCCGTTCTGTTCATGTGCTTCGGCGGGCGCCGTGCGACGGACAGCCCGCGACGCCTTCTGGAAGAGTTCCAGCGCAGGAGCAGCCAGTGGCCGCTGTACTGGGCCGTCGCTGATTTCTCGGTGCCCG
>NZ_CAKKMM010001515.1:0-1186 GCF_918698205.1 Microbacterium sp. Bi128
CGACCAGTCCGCCGTCTCCCGGGCCGATGCGATAATCCTCGACATCGAAGACGCGGTGGACCCCTCGCAGAAGGACGCCGCCCGCGCCAACGTCGTGAACTGGCTGACAGCCGGCGGCAGCGCGTGGGTCCGGATCAACGACGCCACCAGCCCGTTCTGGGCCGACGACCTCGCCGGCCTGCGCGGCACCCCCGGCCTGCTGGGCATCATGCTGGCCAAAACCGAATCGGCCGACCAGGTCACGGAGAGCTTCCACCGGATGGACGGCAAGACCCCGGTGATCCCCCTGGTCGAGTCCGCCGTCGGCATCGAGGAAGCCAACAACATCGCCAAGGCCCAGGGCGCCTTCCGCCTGGCCTTCGGCTCGGGCGACTTCCGCCGCGACACCGGCATGGCGGCCACCGCGGAAGCCATGGCCTACCCCCGCGCCAAGCTCGTTGTGGCCAGCCGCGTGGGCAACCTCCCCGGCCCCATCGACGGCCCCACCGTCGGCACGAACCACCCGATCCTGCGCGAACAGACCGGCATCACGGGGATGATGGGGATGACCGGGAAGCTCTGCCTCGCAATCGACCAGACCCCGGTCATCAACGAGGTCATCAGCCCCACGCCGTCCGACGTCGCCTGGGCCACCGACTTCATGGCCGACTTCGAAGCCAACGGCCGCGTCATCCGGGACGGCTCCGACCTGCCGCGCCTGGGCCGGGCCGAGAAGATCATGAAGCTCGCGGTAGCCTTTGGCGTGCAGCCGGCCCTGTAGCCGCCACACCACTCGAGGAGACCCCGTGACCGATACCCGCTATCTGGTGCACGGGGTCTTTTGGGATGGTCCGGCGCCCGGGCCCGCCGCAGCGTCCGGCGGCAGGCCGCCGGCGATGCGCCTGCAGGACCCTGGCGGCGCCCTCACCGCAGTGACGCTCGACGCCGGCACCCGCCTCGGTTTCCGGCTCGCCGCCGCGGGGAAACAGTGCCTTGGGCATCACTTGGTGCACGGACCCGCCGACCGGGACCACGTCCTGTGCCCGGACCGGGCTCCCGCCGCCAGGGGCAGCCAGTGCGGGCGGTGCTTCGTCCTGGATGAATTCCGGCTGATCCATGACTTCCACCGCGGCGGCCGGGTCCCGCCGGGCCTGCGCGCGTACCTGATGCAGCCGCACTGGCTCTACGTCGCCACCTTCGCCAACGT
>NZ_CAKKMM010001516.1:0-1184 GCF_918698205.1 Microbacterium sp. Bi128
GTCCTCACAGGTGGATTCGACCGTGGCCATGACACCGAGCTCGGTGAAGATGACACCCGCGCCGTTACAGGTGGGGCAGGCACCCTCCGAATTGGAGCTGAACAGCGCCGGCTTCACGCCGTTGGCCTTCGCGAACGCCTTGCGGATCGGCTCGAGGAGGCCCGTGTACGTCGCAGGGTTGCTGCGCCGCGAACCCTTGATGGCGCCCTGGTCGATCACCACCACACCGTCCCGGCCGTCCACCGAGCCGTCGATCAGCGAGCTCTTGCCCGAACCTGCAACACCCGTGACGACGCAGAGCACGCCGAGCGGGACGTCGACGTCCACGTCCTTGAGGTTGTGCGTCGAGGCGCCCCGCACCTCGAGCGTGCCGGACGGGGTACGCACGGAGTCCTTCAACCTGGCCCGGTCGTCGAGGTGCCGCCCGGTGATGGTGTCGCTCGCCCGCAGGCCCTCCACGGTTCCCTCGAAGCACACGCTGCCGCCCGCCGTACCCGCGCCGGGGCCAAGGTCAATGACGTGGTCGGCGATGGCGATGGTCTCCGGCTTGTGCTCGACGACGAGCACGGTGTTGCCCTTGTCCCGCAGCTGCAGCAGCAGCTGGTTCATCCGTTCGATGTCATGCGGGTGCAGGCCGATCGTCGGCTCGTCAAAGACGTAGGTGATGTCGGTAAGGGACGAGCCCAGGTGCCGGATCATTTTGGTGCGCTGGGCCTCGCCGCCGGACAGGGTGCCCGCCGGACGGTCCAGCGAGAGGTAACCCAGCCCGATTTCGGCGAACGAGTCGAGCAGGTGCTGCAGGCCTTTCAGCAGGGGTGCGACGGAAGGGGCGTCAAGCTCGCGGATCCATGCGGCGAGGTCGCTGATCTGCATCTCGCAGAGGTCCGCGATGTTCTTGCCCTGGATCTTCGCGGACCTGGCCTCCGGGCTCAGCCGGGTGCCGTCGCACTCGGGGCAGGCCTGGAACGTGATGGCGCGTTCCACGAAGGCCCGGATGTGCGGCTGCATGGCGTCGACGTCCTTGGAGAGCATCGACTTCTGGATCTTCGGGATCACGCCCTCGTAGGTCAGATTGATGCCCTCGACCTTGATCTTGGTGGGCTCCTTGTAGAGGAGGTCGTGCATTTCCTTCTTGGTGAACTTCGCGATCGGCTTGTCCATGTCGAAGCCGGCGCCGCTGAAGA
>NZ_CAKKMM010001517.1:0-1179 GCF_918698205.1 Microbacterium sp. Bi128
CTTGTCGGTCTTCAACATCATCCCGCTCAGCCTCGCCACCCTGGCGGCACTCGTGGGCATTGCGGCTATCGTGCTGCTTTACCTGCCCGCGGCAGCGCCGTATTTCCAGAAGCGGCAGCCCTTTGCCAACCCCTATGGACAGCCCGGAGCCCCCTTCGGGAAGTAGCTTCGCCAGGAACCCACCCAGTGGGGTACCACTCAGCGGGCGCGGGAACCGGAGGGCTGGCCGATCTTAGTCGGCGTCTTCCGGGTCCTGCGCCCTCTGTGCGTGGTAGGCCAGAATCTGCAGTTCCGTTGCCATGTCCACCTTGCGGAGGTTGACTCCCGGGGGGACCTGCAGCATCACCGGCGCGAAGCTGAGGATGCTCCGCACGCCGGCGGCTATCACCCGGTCGCAGACGTCCTGGGCCACCGCCGCGGGCAAGGCGAGGACCACCATGTTGGCACCGGTACGCTGCAGTACCGGCTCAAGGTCGGCGGCGTCGCTGACCCGCAGCCACCCGACTTCACTGCCCACCACCATCTGGTCGGCGTCGAAAATCGCCACAATGTCAAAGCCTCGAGACTCGAATCCGCCGTACCGGGCCAGGGCTTTGCCGAGGTTGCCCGCACCGACGATCGCGACTTTCCAGTCGTGCGTCAGCCCGAGGGCAGCGGCGATGTTGCGGTTGAGGTACTGGACCTCATAACCGACACCCCGGGTTCCGTAGGAGCCGACATAGGAGAGGTCCTTGCGCAGCGTCGAGGAACTGACTCCGGAGGCCTCGGCCAGCGACTCGGACGAGACCCGGTCCACCCCGTCAGCCAGCAGCGTGGTCAGGGCGCGCAGATAGATGGTCAGCCGGGCCACGGCCGCGGGCGGAATCTGTTTGGCCGCAGTCCCGGCTCCCCCGGGGACAGGCCCGGGAGATGAATCCAGCGAAGTCACTATCTGCTCCATTGCGTCGCGTTGTGCTTCCCACTCTAGAGCCCCCGCGCATCACGCAACAAAGCACCCCGCCGTCAGGAGGGCTGGTCGAGGATCCGTTGCAGGGTCCGGGTCAGGCGGGCCTCGTCGATCTTCCAGAAATCCCGCTGGACGCCGTCGACCAGCACCACCGGGATCTCCTCGGCGAAGCGTTCCCGCAGCCCGGCGTCGTCGTCCACCGATTTTTCCGACCAATCTAGTCCGAGCGCAGC
>NZ_CAKKMM010001518.1:0-1178 GCF_918698205.1 Microbacterium sp. Bi128
CGCCATGAGGGGCAATAAGTCCTTGGCGAGGGAATCGGCCCGGAAGGCTGGCGTCCCCGTGCTCCGTGGCTCGGACGGCCCCCTCGATCCGGCGGCCGACGCCGTAGAAAGCGCCCGCAGCATCGGCTACCCGCTCGTGATCAAGGCTTCCGCCGGCGGCGGCGGCCGGGGCATCCGCTTTGTGCACAGCGAAGGCTAGCTTCTGGAATCCATTGAGCAGACACGCGGCGAAGCGGCTGCTGTCTTCGGCGATCCCACCGTTTACCTGGAACGCTTTGTCCAGCATGCCCGTCACGTGGAGGTACAGGTCCTCGGCGATGGAACAAACTTCATCCATCTCGGCGACCGCGACTGCTCTATGCAACGGCGCTCCCAGAAGGTCATTGAAGAAGCACCGGCGCCGGACCTCCCGGACCACGTCCGCCAGAGGATCCGGGATTCCTCCGTGGAACTCGCCCGCGAGTGCGGCTACAGCGGCGCCGGAACGGTCGAATTCCTCTATGACCCGGTCAACCATGAAGCGGCGTTCATCGAAATGAACACCCGTATCCAGGTTGAGCACCCGATCACCGAGCAAATCACGGGCGTCGATCTGATCCGCGAACAGCTGCAGATCGCGTTCACCGGGGCGATGTCCCTCCGCCAGGACGACATCGCATTCAATGGCCACTCCATCGAATGCCGTATAAATGCCGAGGACCCCGACCACCACTTCTTCCCCAGCCCTGGCCTCATCACGGCCATGGACTGGCCCGCCGGCGCAGGCGTCAGGGTGGACACCGGGGTGGAGACCGGTTCCACGGTCACTCCGTACTACGACTCCCTGATGGCCAAGCTGATTGTGCATGCGGACACCCGCGAAGCGGCCATTGGGGCGATGCTGACGGCCCTGGATGAGACCCGCATCGAAGGCGTCAAAACCACCATCCCGGTGCACAAGAAGCTGCTGAGCCGGCCCGAATTTGCGGCCGTCACCCACCACTCGAAATTCCTTGAAACCGTCCCCGATCTGATGGAGGCACAATGAGCAGCCCGGAACCCGCCGTGTTGGAGGCCCGTTACACCTGGGGCGGAGACGAATTCCTGTTCGTTGAGGTCGCAGAGTCCATGAGCCTGGCCGCCAACTTCCGGGTGATGTCCATAGCAGCGAAGCTTTCGGCCATGCAGCTGCCCGGCAT
>NZ_CAKKMM010001519.1:0-1171 GCF_918698205.1 Microbacterium sp. Bi128
TGCGTCCGCCGACATCACCGCAATCCCCGGCGCCGCCAAGTCCTCCGTGCCCTCCAGCGCTGATGCCGCGCTGGACGGCGCCCCGCAGGCGGCGGCCCCCGACCCGGACTCCGGGAAGGTCAGTGAGGCCGGTGACAGCGACGCCGGGGCCGCGGTTCCAGCCGGTACCGACACATCGACGCAATCGATCGCCGTCGTCCAGCCCGGGTCCGGTGACAACACGTCAACCGCCGCAATCACGGTGGTCGACTCCGCGTCCCGCTAGCGCCGGCTGCCGGCCGGTTCAGGTGTACTGCCCCGCCCGGATCGTTCGGCGGGCTTTCTCCGGCCGGCTGACATCCGCTAGGCGCCGCCGTGCGTCGCTGTCCTCCCTAGCGCCGCCGACACGATTTCCTCAAGCTTTTCCGCTGATCCAAGGTCATGGGGGCGGACCACCTGGTTGTCGGCCACGTAGTAGAAAGCGGCCCGGACGTCCTCCAACGGGACCCCCTTGAGCCGGGCCCAGGCCAGCCGGTAGACGGCGAGCTGGACTGCCTTGACCTTCAGTTGGGCCGCCGAGGGGCGGCGGCCGGTCTTCCAGTCCACAAGATCCCAGCGGCCGTCGGCGTCGCGGAACACGGCGTCGATCCTGCCCCGGACCACGACGTCGCCGATCCGTGTCTCGACCGGGACCTCGACGTGGGCGGGGGCGCGGTGGGCCCACTCGGACTGACGGAAAGTTTCCACCATGGAATCCAGGCCGTAGGCCTCGTCGATGTGGTCGTCAGCGCCGGCTGCCTCACCCAGGTCCAGCATCCCGGCGGCGCCGAAGTATTCCTCCACCCAGGCGTGGAAGGCCGTGCCCTTGCGAGCCGACATCCCCGGTTCGCGCGGGATCGGCCTGCGCAGGCGGGCCACAACGGAGCCTGGGTCATCTTCCAGGTCCACGAGAGTCGACGCCGAGATGTGGCCGGGCAGATGCACATCCTGGACCACCGAACGCCGGGAGCGGCGTTCCAGCAAAGTGGCCGCCTCCTGCGCCCACCCGGCGGCGGGACCGCGCAGGACGGGACGTTTTCCAGCGTCCGCGCCATCCGGGCCGGATGCCATTGCCTGCAGGACGCGGGCCGCTGCGGATTCCATGGCCGCCCGCCGGCCCGGGACAAGCCGCAGCCGTTTTCCCGTCCGGGGG
>NZ_CAKKMM010001520.1:0-1170 GCF_918698205.1 Microbacterium sp. Bi128
ACGTCGGACAATCCGGCCTCGCGGGCGCCCACCCGGAACCGGGCGACGTCGATCAGGTTGGTGGCCGGCAGCGGCAGCTCGCCGTAACGGTCCACGAGCTCCGCGAGGACCTCCTCGATCGCCTCGTAGGTGATGGCGCTGGCGAGTTTGCGGTAAGCCTCCAGGCGCAGCCGTTCGCCCGGCACGTAGTCGTGCGGCAGGTGCGCGTTGACCGGCAGTTCGATCTTCATTTCGGCGGCCTTCTCCTCCGCCTCGCCCCGGTATTCGGCCACGGCGTCGCCGACCAGCCGGATGTAGAGGTCGAAGCCGACGCCTTGGATGTGGCCGGACTGCTCGCCGCCGAGCAGGTTGCCGGCGCCGCGGATCTCCAGGTCCTTCATGGCCAGCTGCATGCCGGCGCCGAGCTCGTTATGCGTCGCGACGGCCTTGAGCCGTTCCAGCGCCACCTCGCCAAGCGGCTTTTCCGAAGGGTAGAGGAAGTAGGCGTAGGCGCGTTCACGGCCGCGTCCCACACGTCCGCGCAGCTGGTGCAGCTGGGAGAGTCCGTACTTGTCCGCGCCGTCCACGATCAGGGTGTTGGCGTTGGAGATGTCCAGGCCGGTCTCGATGATGGTGGTGCAGACCAGGACGTCGAAGCGCTTTTCCCAGAAGTCCACGATGATCTGTTCCAGCCGGCTCTCGGACATCTGCCCGTGCGCCACCTCCACCCGGGCCCCCGGGACCAGTTCGCGGATCTTCGCCGCGGTGCGGTCGATCGTGGACACCCGGTTGTGGACGAAGAACACCTGGCCTTCGCGCATCAGCTCACGGCGGATCGCGGCGGAAGTCTGCTTGTCCGTGTACGGGCCCACATACGTCAGCACGGGGTGCCGTTCCTCCGGCGGGGTGGCCAGGGTGGAGGTTTCGCGGATGCCGGTCAGGGACATTTCCAGTGTGCGCGGAATCGGGGTGGCGCTCATGGCCAGGACGTCGACGTTGGTGCGCATCTTCTTCAGCGCTTCCTTGTGTTCGACGCCGAAACGCTGCTCCTCGTCCACGATCACCAGGCCGAGGTCCTTGAAGCCGAAGTCCTTGGACAGCAGCCGGTGAGTGCCGATCACGACGTCCACGGAACCGGACTTGACGCCGTCGGCGGTTTCTTTGGCCTCCTTTCCGGTCTGAAAGCGGGAC
>NZ_CAKKMM010001521.1:0-1170 GCF_918698205.1 Microbacterium sp. Bi128
CCACGTAGGCGTCCTAGGTCCTGAAGTCCTTGACGTTCAAGCCCATGCCGTTGGTCAGCACCAGGGCGTTCACGCTGAGGAAGGGCGTGGGGTCCATGTGTTCGGTGGGAGCGCACCAGGTGATGGGCCGGGCCAGTCGGCCCTCGCCGCCCGCAACCCGAAGCCGGATGTTGAGATCGGCGTTGTCTGCTAAATCAGAAATTCGCACGGGGCCCTCCCACTACGGCGGGCGTCCCCCACCGGACAGTGCAATAACCATAATTGATGCCCGCAGATTCAGCGACCTGCACAATATCGGGCACGTGAATTGCTGAGTAGCGTTGCACCCATGCAACCCAATGTGACTCCCGACACTTCTTCAGGCACCTCAGCCCACGCCTCTCCCTTCAGCGCTCCCCCCGCCTCTCCTTTCGGCGCTCCCCCCGCACAACGGAGGGTGCTCTTGAACTCCGATATGGGCGAAGGCCTTGGCCTCCACGAGTTCGGCAACGACGAAGAACTCATGCGCATCATCGACGTCGCCAACGTGGCCTGTGGGTATCACGCCGGCGATCCCGACGTCATGGAACGGACCGTGGCGTTGGCTGCTGAGCACGGCGTGGCGGTCGGAGCGCACCCCGGCCTGCCGGACATTGTGGGGTTCGGACGCCGCCGAATGGTTCTCACCCCGGCCGAGGTCGAATCGATCATCTTGTATCAGACTGGAGCCCTGACGGCGTTCCTCGCAAAGTACGGGCTGGAACTGAACCACATCAAACCCCACGGTTCCCTCTACGGCATGCTGGCCGGCGACGAGGAACTGATGCAGGCTGCCGCCGGCACAGCCTTGCAGTTCGGCGTTCCGTTTTTCGGGCTCGCGGGGACCGCCCACGAAAGCGTGTGCCGGTCCATGGGGGTGGATTTCGTGCCCGAACTCTATGTTGACCTCAACTACGGCCCGGCCGGTGAGCTGCTGATCCAGCGCCGCCCGGCGCCCACCGATCCCGACGCCGCCGCCGAGCGTGTCAGCAGGGCGCTGGCCGGCAAGCCCGTCCTCGCCGTTGACGGCACCGAGCTGGACATCCGGTTCCAAAGCATCTGCGTCCACTCCGACGCACCCAATTCTGTCGCAGTGGCCACCGCAGTGCGTGCGGTCCTGGGCTGAACCGATCTATCCAAACCATCTGAAAG
>NZ_CAKKMM010001522.1:0-1168 GCF_918698205.1 Microbacterium sp. Bi128
CCTCCAGCGCGGCAGTGTCCTCCTCGCTGAACTCGCGGGGCTCACGGTCCAGGATGCAGAAGGTGCCCAGGTTGTAGCCGTCCGGAGTGCGCAGCGGCACCCCGGCATAGAACTGCAGGCCGAACTCGCCTGCCACGAGGGGGTTGGCCAGCGTCCGGGGATCGTTGACGGCGTCCCGGACAATCCAGGCATCGCCCTGCAGGACGGCGGAGGCGCACAATCCGGGGTCCCGGCCGATTTCCGTGACATCCGTGCCGTGGTGGGACTTGAACCAGATGCGGTCATGGTCCACAACACTGACAATCGCCACGGGCACCGAGAACATGCGTGCGGCCAGCGCCGCGATCCGGTCAAAGACGCCGTCCGCGGGAGTGTCCAGGATCCGGTACCGCTCGACCGCACGCATGCGCCCTTCTTCGTCGGTCAACAGCGCGGCCGGGTCCCGGCGGCGGCGTCCTGTGCCGCTGATGACTTCCTGGCGCAGGGCCAGGGACACTTCCCGGGCCGGCGGGCGGGCGGCCGGATCCCTGTCCAGCATGGAGGTCAGCAGGGCCGCCCACATGGGCGCGATGTCTTCGGGGACGTCCGGGTCGTGGAGCAACCGGGCCAGGGCGGACTGCACCGGCGACTAGACGTCGCTGGCGGGGCCTGCCGGTTCGCCGGCAGCCTGTTCAGGGCTGAGGTAGGCCGGGGTGCCGGAGCTGTCATCGGGGTCGCCGTGGTGGCCTTCGCGGATGGTGATGGCCACGCCGAAGTCGCTGAGTTTGGCGCGGGCGCGCCGGTCCTCGACGCTGTAGTCCACGAGCAGGATGTTGGCCGGCTTGACGTCCCGGTGGATGATGCCGTGGTGGTGGATGTGCGCAAGACCGTCGGCGAGATCGTGTCCGATCAGCGCCATGTGGGCCGCCGACAGCGGACCCTCGGCCGAGCGGCGGCGCAGGTCGGGGCCGCGGACGAGTTCCATCACCAGATAACTGAGCCGGCGGGTCGGGTCGCTGAGGTCCGTGCCGGCGTCGAACAGTGTCACGAGGGCGTGGTGGGCCATCCCCGCCAGGATCCGCACTTCATCGGCCTGCCTGCGGGTCCGCTCTTCGTCCACTGTCCCGTCGCGGAAGAGTTTGACTGCCACTTCACGCCCCAGGACCTCGTCCGTGGCACGGTACACGCT
>NZ_CAKKMM010001523.1:0-1168 GCF_918698205.1 Microbacterium sp. Bi128
GGCCACCCGGTACATGATCACGGCGGTGCCCCAGCCGAGCAGCAGCGGGACGAGGATCGTGACGGAGGTCGTCAGCGGCCCGGCAACTATCGGTTCGAGGCCCAGCTGCTCGGTAACCCATCCGGCGGCCGTGCCGAAGATCAGCGAGGCGGCGGAGCTGACTATCAGGGCCAGCCCCATCAGCAGCAGCGTGCCGACGTCCTTGAGTATCTGCAGGATCGGATTCATCACCAAAGGGCCGAGCTGCATCATGCTCCGCATACCGTCGCGGATGCCGCTGATCCAGCCCAGGGACGTGAACACCGTCACCACGGCGGCGATCCCGGCGGCCCAACCCAGGCTGGTGGGGTTCAGCAGTGCATAGGGGTCAACCAGCCCCTCGCTGCCGTCGACCTGCAACAGGCCCGGCGCGGCGGCGGCCACACTCCTGATGACCTGGTCCAGCAGGGCCGGGTGGTCGCTGAGCACGAGGCCCGCCAAGGACAAGCCAGTGGCCAACAGGCCCGTGATGGAGAAAAACATCCGGAAGCCGATGCCGGCACTCAACAGCGGGCCACGCTGACGCAGGTAGTGCGAGTATGCGCGCAGGGGCAGCAGCATGTTCAGCCGGGCCAGGAGCCAGTTCATCATCGCGATCAGGGACGCGACCATGCCGCCGCCGGAGCGCCGGGTCCGGCCCCATTCGACCCTCTTGCGGATGACTTCCAGTTTCAGCCCGGCCAGATCGGTGGGGAGCGGCGGCTTATCGGGCGCCTGCGGTGCCGTCCGGGCCTCTGTCGTGGTCAGGTTTGGTCCCAAAATCAAGCTCTTCCCGTAGCTGCCAGATGCCGTTGTCATCGTGCTCGTAAAGTCCCATGCTAGCCACAGGAAACGTGGCCCTGTAATCCTTCAGGACCGTTTCGGCCTCGTCGAGGCTTTCCGGGGCAACATCGTGGGCCACGGTGACGTGCGGGTGGTAGCCGAACGGCAGTTCCCGCTCCAGGGGGCCGGACTGCAGCTGGCGGTGCAGGTTCACGCAGTCCCCGAAGCCGTCCTCTACGTTCAGGAAGACCACCGGGGACACCGGCCGGAAAGACCCGGTCCCTGCGATGGTCACAGTGAAGGGCTCCTGCCGCCGTGCCACGTCCCGGACATGGCGCTGGGTCGCGGCCCAGTCCTTGGTCATGGT
>NZ_CAKKMM010001524.1:0-1166 GCF_918698205.1 Microbacterium sp. Bi128
GTGGTCCACCTGGACCTCAGCGAGGCGGAGTGGCTGGGCCTGAACCGGGGCGCCGAACTGGATCCCGCCGTCGCCCTGCTCCGCCGCATCCGCGGTGCCTTGAGCCGTGGCCTGGGCGACCTCAGCGGCGCCATCGAGGTGCACCGGGTGAGCGCGGCACCCGTTGGCTTCGATGCCCGGTTCTCCGCCCTCTGGCGCCGCTATTCGTACCGGATCGCGGACGGCCCCGCGCTGTGGGACCCGCTGGGACGTGCCTCGACCCTGTGGCACAAGGTTCCGCTGGACGTCGGTCTCCTCAACGAGGGCGCCGCGCCGCTGCTGGGCCTGCAGGACTTCCGCTCGTACTGCAAGCCCCGCGAGGGGGCCACAACCATCCGTGAACTGCAGCGCTTCGAATTCGAGCGCGGCGCGGACGGCGTCATTGTCGTCACCGTTCAGGCTGACGCGTTCTGCCACAACATGGTCCGCTCCCTGGTGGGCTCGGCGTTGTACGTGGGGGAGGGCGAAGAGGCCCCGGAATGGCTCTACGAGCGGCTCCTCGCCCGGCAGCGCGACGCCCGCTCCGTTCTCGCAGCCCCCCACCCGCTGGTGCTCGAGGAAGGGCTTCGGAAGAACCGTGTGAAGACTTGTTCGGCGTCGGTGGCTGTCATCCCCAATCCGTCATCTTCCACGTGCAGCAGCACCCGGTCGCCCTCGGTGCTGGCGGAGACGCGCACATTGCCGCCATTGCGGGAATATTTGATGGCGTTGGAAATGAGGTTATCCAGCGCCTGGCTGATCCGGAGCGGGTCTACGTGCGCCCACAGCGGCGCCGGCACCTCCATCGAGAGCGTGACCTGGGAAGCCTGGGCGTGGGCGTGAGCCGAACCCAGGCTCGCCTCCACGAGGCTCGCCAGGTCGGTCCGCCGGGGACGGACATGGACAGCCGAGTTGGCGCACATCCGCACATCCGAGACAAGGGCGAGGAGTCGTTCGGCGTTTCGTTGCGCAACCTCGAGGCGGCGGAGGGCCTGGGTGGTCAGATGTTCCGAGTCGCTGAGGGCTAGATCCAAATTGCCGATGATCGATGTCAAGGGGGTCCGGAACTCGTGGGAGACGGTGGAAAGCACGTCGTCCTTGGCCGCCAGGGCATCGATCAGGCCGGACACCTCGTCATTGAGCAGTCG
>NZ_CAKKMM010001525.1:0-1164 GCF_918698205.1 Microbacterium sp. Bi128
CTCGAGGTCGCACTGCAGGAACCCGGCATGCTCGAGGGCGAGACGTGGCAGCGCTTCTCGGAGGCGCGGTTCTCCACACCCGCCTATCTCGCCATCCACGAGGCCATCCGGGCCACCGGACTCGGGTTTTCGGGGGATCCGGTGCGCTGGGTCGAGCAGCTGCTGCAGGAGGTCCCCGAGCCCCTGCGCCCGCTCGTGTCCGAGCTCTCCGTGGTGCCCCTGCCGGCCAACACCCCCGAAGGCGTCCTGCGCTACTGCAAGGACATCCTCGCCCGCTTGTTCGAGCTCCAGATCACCCGGGTCAAGGCCGAGAAGATGGGCCAGCTGCAGCGTCTGGACGCCTCGGCCGACCCCGAGGAATTCCAGCGGCTGAATCGCGAACTCATGCAACTTGAGATGCAGCGGCGGTCCCTGCGCTCGGACGCCTGAGCCGCCGATTTCGTTTCCCGGGCTGGTGTTTGCTAGGCTTATACCCGCTTCATTCCTCCTTAGCTCAATTGGCAGAGCATTCGACTGTTAATCGAAGGGTTGCTGGTTCAAGTCCAGCAGGAGGAGCGGACAGGTCCCGCGGCCGGTGAAAACCAGCCGCGGGACCTTTTTTATTTCCTCTTTTTTGTTGCCCCGTCAATGGCCAGGGCTTTCCGCCGGGCAACGCAGTGGCGGGCAGTTCAGGTAGAGGTTCAGACGAAGTACATTTCCACCTGGAGGAAGCGCTGGGCCTCGGCGACCGCTGCCTGGAAGGCCTCCAGCTCCGTGGGGGACTTCCGAGGTTCCCGCGGGTGCCATTCATGCGGCGCCGAGTGCACCTGGGTGAATCCGCCGCCCGGGGGCGCATAGAAGATGCCGAACCGTTGCACCGGCCATTCCGGGGAAGATTCCGGTGCCACGAGGAGGGCGGAGTCATATGTGGGGTTGTACCACTGGGCGATTGGGCGGCGGCGGTCTTCGGTGAACAGGCCGGCGGCGAACAGGGCGGCCGACTGCGGACTGGTCTGAGCGCACAAGCGATCCCACCACAGGGGCAGGATTCCGGCGTCGCACCGCTGCCAAGTGGCCGGAAGGGGCTGGTGATCCTGCCTGTCGGGCATGAAATAACTTTATCGCCCGGCGCGGACGTCGAACAGGGCGCGACGGGGCGCAAGGGCTGCAGGCCACGGACAGGGC
>NZ_CAKKMM010001526.1:0-1164 GCF_918698205.1 Microbacterium sp. Bi128
CCCACCCAGCAAGAGGACCGTACCGCATGAGACCCGTTCTGTTCAGGCTTGCAGGCTTCACCCTGTTGCCGCTGCTGGCGCTGGTCCTGCCGTTCCTGCTCCTCCCGGTCGTTTCGCGAGTCGTGGGGGCCGCCGGCTGGTCCAGCATCACCTCCGGCCAGGCCATTGGCATCTTTGCGTCGACCATCATTCTCTGGAGCTGGAACATCTCCGGCCCGGTCGAGATTGCCCGCGCCGGCGCCTTCCCGCTGCGGGCGGCACTTTATTCCAGGAGCGTCCGTTCGCGGATCCTGCTCGCGGTCGTCGTGCTGCCCGTCATGAGCGTGATCGTCGCGCTCGTGGCCCGGGAGGGTTTCCGCCTCGATGCCATCACCATGGCCTGGGCCACAGCGCTGACCGGTTTCTCGCCGGCGTGGTACGGCATCGGCACCGGCCAGCCCCGGATCCTCGCCGTCTACGACACCCTCCCCCGCTTCTTCGCGGCCATCATCAGCGCCCCGGTCATCCTGCTCACCGGACAAGTCTGGACCTACGGGCTGGTCTCGGTCTTTACGACGCTCGTGGCATTGATCGCATTCCACCGCCGGTTCGGCGAACCCCGGACCTGGCTGCCCCGGAGCCCTCGGACCGTCGTGCGGGAGATCGTGCCCACCGCGGGCACGGCCGGCATCAACTTCACGGGAAGCGCCTACGGCTCGTCCCCGGTTCCGATCGCCACCGCTACGGTGCCGTCGGCCGCTGCCACGGCCGGTTTCGCCTCGGCGGACGCCATCTACCGCCTGGGGCTCGTCACGATCGTGGCGCTCGGCAACACGTTCCAGGGCTGGACCCTGGAGCACGATGCCGCCGACCCGCGCCGCCGCCACTTCGCGGCCATGGCTGCCCACGCGGCCCTGGGGCTCGCGGGCGGGATCTTCCTCACACTGTTCGGCCCGTGGGTCTCCGGCGTGATGTTCGGCGAAGCTGTCCGCGCGGACACCCTGACCTGCCTGTTCTACGGGGTGTCCTTCTTCTTCATCTCCTCATCGACGCCCCTGATCCGGAATGTGCTGATCCCCGCCCAGCGCCAGAAGTCGGTGCTGATGTGGACCGCGGTTTCCGCCGTCGTCGGCGTGCTGCTCATGGTGGCGGCCGGGCTGGCGGCCAACGTTCCCGGCATCGCCC
>NZ_CAKKMM010001527.1:0-1163 GCF_918698205.1 Microbacterium sp. Bi128
AGGCTGGACGTTCCGACAAGGACAGTGGTGAGTCCGATGCCCCCCTCGATTCCAGTCGCTGAAGCAACTGAGGGAAGACGAAGATCCGCATCCACGAGGATGACCTTCTGGCCGCCCTTGGCGATAGTGACGGCAAGGTTCAGCGCGACCGTGCTCTTCCCCTCCCCCGCTGACGCGGAAGTAACAACGATCGAGCGCATCGGCCGGTTCACACCTGCGAACTGGAGGTTCGTTCGAAGCTTGCGGAACGCCTCCGCGCCCGAACCGCCCAGGACCGAGGGAGGGGCCCCGGGCAGACGGCCGGCAGTCTGTTCAGTGATTCCTGCCAAGAGCGGCAGATCAGTCATCTTGCGCAAATCCGATTCCGTCCGGATGTTGCGGTCCAGGACATGGCGCAATACGGCCGCCGCGATTCCGGCCGCGAGCCCGTACAAAAGGCCCAGGCCGAGGTCCAGCTTCGCGTTGGGGCTCGACGGCTCGGTCGGCGTGGTGGCGTGGTCCACCGGGCTGAGCCGGACTGGGGTCGGCGTTCCGTTCGTGGGCCGCTCCAGGTCAGCGACAGCCGTGATGAGGCTGGCAGCGACGGCGTTGGCGATGTCGGCGCTTCGCCGGGCGGAGCCGTCCCTGGCTTCGATTTCGATGATCACCGTATTGCGCGCGGTGGATGTCTTGATCTTGGCGGCCAAGGCTTCCGGGGTCATGCCGAGGTTGAGCTTGTCGATGACGGGTTGGAGCACGGTCGGTTTCGAGGTGACGTCCACATACGATTGGACGCGCGCCAGTGCGAAGACACTGCCCTGTTGCAGTTCCGCGGACGTTTCCGAGTTCTGCGTCGAAACGAAAAGGCTCGTCGATGCCGTGTAGGACGTGGGAGTCAGCAAGGATGCCACGCCCGCGAGTATCGTTCCCAGCAACGCCAGGACAGTGATCAGGCGCCAGCTTCGGCGCAAAATAAGCAATTGTTCACGGACGTCCATTGCGGGTCCTTTCACAGGCGGTGGTTGCAGCATTCCAGGCGAAGCGGCGCGTTTTCATGCGGCCAGCCAGGTGTAGCATCCATCCGACACGACGCGGGCGGTGCCGGCCGGGATGGTGAAGGCCGACGTACCGTTCGATTGCGCAATCGACCCGCCTGCTGCATCGTAGGCCACCAGTGTGCAGGG
>NZ_CAKKMM010001528.1:0-1162 GCF_918698205.1 Microbacterium sp. Bi128
GGACCTCCGCGGGGTCGCCGCCCACGACGGCACTCATGCCGGTCGGGGTGGCGGCGGCAGCGGCTGCCATGCTGTTGGCGCGTTCGCGGACAAACGTCATGGCTTCGGATTCCGACAGGACACCGGCGAGGGAAGCCGCGGTGATTTCGCCGACGGAGTGGCCGGCAAGGATGACGGGAAGCGTGCCGAGTTCGACGTCGAACAGCGACTTCGCCGTCACCAGGCCCGCAGCAACGATCAGCGGCTGCGCGACTGCGGTGTCCTTGATGGTCTCCTCATCGGAGGTGGTGCCGTGGGCGGTGAGGTCGATGCCTGCTATTTCGCTGAGGGAGGCCAGGAGGCCTGCGACGGGTGGCAGTTCCAGCCAAGGGGCCAGAAAACCAGGGGTCTGGGAGCCCTGTCCAGGGCAAACGATTGCAAGCACGTAACCAGCTTTCCAAATTACCGCGTGAACATTCGTGTTTTCATGCACCAAGCTCACTGGGTCAGTTTGTAGGAAGTCTACAACGGTTCAGGAGCCGTTGCGGGGAGGTTGCCGCTCCGTGGGGGCCTTCGGCGGGGCAGAAAGCCGGCCCACGACGAGGGCGGTCTGGAGCACGAACGCCTCCCGCGGCAGCAGCGGATCCCAGCCGGTGACGTCGCAGACGCGCTTGAGCCGGTAGCGCACTGTGTTGGCATGGACGAAGAGTTCCCTGGCCGTGGCCTCGAGTGAATGGCCCAGTTCGAGGTACGTGCCGAGGGTCTCCACCAGCCCGTTGGAGGCGGCCAGAAGCGGGCGGTAGATGTTCTTGACCAGCGAGCGGCGGGCGGCGTCGTCGCCGGAGATCACCCGCTCCGGGAGCAGGTCATCGGCCGCCACCGGGCGCGGCGCGGAAGGCCACGCGCGGGCCGCGGTGAGGCCGGCAAAGGCGGACTGGGCTGAGCCGCTGGCCTCGAGGAGGGACCCGGCCTCCGGGCCGTAGACCACCGGGCCGGGGGCAAAGAGTTCGCTGAGTTTCAGGTACGCGGTCTCCCGGTCGTGGACCCCGCCCAGGATCAGGATGAGGCGGTCGCCCTGGATCCCCACAAGGGCGTCCTCGGCGAAGCGCCCCGCCGTGCGCCGCAGTTCGCTGACGTAGCTGGCGCTTGGTTCGGACGGGGAATTCCCGACCATGACCGTGCA
>NZ_CAKKMM010001529.1:0-1161 GCF_918698205.1 Microbacterium sp. Bi128
CCCAGGGCCCGGGCGCCGCGGACGCAGGAGGACCGGCGTTCGGCGTACCCGCCGGTGGCATGGGCGTGCGAGACCTTGGTGTCGATCACCAGGCAGAGAAGCCCGGACTCCTCCAGGCCGAGCGGCACCGGGCGGGAGCTGAGGTCGCGGCAGTCCAGGTAGACCGCGCAGTCCCGGGTGCCGAGCATCGACGCGGACTGATCCATGATCCCGGTGGGGGCGCCGACGACGTTGTTTTCGGCCCGCCGCCCGATGTCCGCCAGTTCGGCCCGGCCCAGGCCCGCTCCGGTGAGGTCGGAGAGGGCCAACGCGACGGCGCATTCCAGGGCGGCGGAGGAAGACAGCCCGGCGCCGACCGGGACATCGGAGGTCACGTACAGGTCAAAGCCCGGCACCGTGATGCCGGCACGTTCCAGCTCCCACGCCACTCCGGCCGGGTACGCGGACCAGCCGGCCGCCTGGTCCGGGGCGAAGGTATCCAGATCGAATTCGACCGGGTCAGCGGCCGCGAACGCCGAGGCCAGCCGCACGGTGCGGTCCGCCCGGGCCGACACGGCCACGGTGGTGGTGCGGTTGATGGCGAACGGCAGGACAAGGCCGTCGTTGTAGTCCGTGTGCTCGCCGATCAGGTTGACCCGTCCCGGCGCCTGCCACACGCCGTCGGCGTCATGGCCGAAGTGGCCGGCAAAGGCGCGGGTCACCGCGTCCGCCAGGGCCGTTCCTGCGGTGTCGGTGGTGGTCATGCCGTTCCTTTCCTGGCGTCCCGGAGCCGGGCCGCAACCTCTTCGGGAGTCGTGTCGTTGATGAAGGCGCCCATGGCGGCCTCGGAGCCGGCCAGGAACTTGAGTTTGTCCGCGGCCCGCCGGGGGGAGGTGAGCTGCAGGTGCAGGTACCCGGACCGGCGCAGCACCGGGTCAAGGGGGGCCTGGTGCCAGGCGCTGATATACGGCGTCGGGCTGCCGTAGAGGCTGTCGAGGCGGCCCAGCAGGTCCGGATACAGGACGGCGAGCTCGTCACGCTCGGCGCCGGTCAGCGCGGCGAGGTCCGGAACCTGGCGGTGCGGGACCAGATGGATTTCCAGCGGCCAGCGCGCCGCGAACGGCACGTAGGCGCTGAAGAAATCGCTCTCGAGCACCATCCGGGCGCCGTCGGCACGTTCAC
>NZ_CAKKMM010001530.1:0-1160 GCF_918698205.1 Microbacterium sp. Bi128
GGTGCCGCCAGGATACGCCGAGTACGTAAACGCAGCCGACGGCGTCGTCTGTCGCCAGAGCGACGGGCTGAACGTCCTTCCATAGGTGAGTCCGGCAACCGCCGGGGCGGGTGTAGCTTGAAGGATGAGTTCCCTACCGTCGGCGCGTACGCAGAGGCTCGTGCTGTGGATCGCGATTCTCGCTTCCTTTGTGTCGTTTCTCGACGGCAGCGTCATCAATGTAGCGCTGCCGGCCATTTCCCGTGAACTGGGCGGCGGACTGACAACGCAGCAATGGGTTGTCGATGCCTACCTGATCACCCTGGGTTCACTGATCCTTGTCGCCGGTTCGCTCTCTGATTTGCTGGGCCGGGTTGTCGTTCTCCGGGCAGGCCTGATCGGGTTCGGCGCGACATCAGTGATGTGTGCGCTGGCACCGACAGCGGACTGGCTGGTCCTGGCCAGGGCGCTTCAAGGCGTCGCGGGCGCCTTGCTGGTGCCCAGTTCCCTGGCTCTGATCACATCAAACTTCGACGAAGCGCCCCGGGCGAAGGCAATCGGCCAGTGGACTGCCGGTACAACCGTGGCTTTCATCGCGGGACCCCTGCTCGGCGGAGTGCTCGTTGATTCGGTGGGCTGGCGTTGGATCTTCGGAATCAACGTCCTGCCCATTGCCGTGACCTTGTACCTGCTAGCCGTGTTGCGGGTCAAGGATGTTCGCAAGGAGGGCGTGCGGATCGACTACGCGGGTGCCGTGCTCTGTGTGCTCGGGTTGGCGGGGCCGGTCTACGCGTTGATCGAACAGGGCAACTATGGCTGGGGGAGTCCGCTCATTCTGATGCCCCTCGCCCTCGGTATCCTGTGCCTCGCCGGGTTCATTTGGCGGGAAAAGACCGCGAAGTACCCGCTCCTGCCGCTCAGCCTCTTCTCCGTCCGAAACTTTGCCGTAGGCAACGTGGCTACGGCCTTCGTCTACGCCGCGCTGTCGATCGGCGGGTTCATCATCGTGCTTTTCCTGCAGCAGGTTGCCGGGTTTCCGGCGACGTCGGCCGCTCTGGCCTTGCTTCCCGTCAGCCTCGTCAACATCCTCTTGGCGTCATGGTTTGGCTCACTGGCCGGGCGGTTCGGCCCGAGGTGGTTCATGGCCTTCGGACCTGCCCTCGCCGGGGGCGGCTATCTCC
>NZ_CAKKMM010001531.1:0-1159 GCF_918698205.1 Microbacterium sp. Bi128
CTCAAGCAGGCCTCGGCGCGACCGGCAGCGTCCGATCCGCAGACCGCCGACGATTCTGAGACTAAGCAGCTCAGCAAGGCCCAGAGCGCCTTGAGCAACCTGGATGATGTCCTCCAGCGGCGCCGCGCCTGATCCGCCCCGTCCTTCCGGAGATTACCCCGGGCAGCCAGCGATGGCGGCCCGGGGTTTTTCATGTCCCCGCAGCGTCGCCGGCGGGCTTCGCTGCGGTAGCCTCGGGTCATGACAAGGATCTGCGTTGCCGGTGGAACCGGGCAAGTGGGCCGAGTAGTGGTGCGCCTGGCCGTCGACGCCGGGCACGCCGTGGCCGTCCTCAGCCGCAACCCGCCGGGGGCCGGCGCCGCCGGCAACATCCCGGGCGCGGAGTACTTCCGCTCGGACGTCACGACGGGAGAGGGAATAGCGGCCGCCCTGGCCGGCGCCGACGTCGTGATCGATTGCCTGGAAGGGCGCGCCGGGAAGGCGCGCAAGAACTTCGCCGACGGCGGTGCGCGGCTTCTGGCCGCTGCACAGGACGCGGGAACGGCCAGGGCCGTCATGCTGTCCATCGTGAACTGCGATCGCAGCAACTCCTCCTTCTACCGATCGAAAGCTGCCAAAGAACACGCCTACGAGCTGTCCGGACTCGAGACCGTGGTGGTCCGGGCCACCCAGTTCCACTCGTTGCTCGCGATGATGTTCGACGCCGGCTCAAAGCTGCGGATCATCCCCGTGGTCAGAGGTGCCCGGTTCCAGCCGGTATCGCCGGCCGACGCAGCCGCGGTTCTGCTGGAGACCGCCCTTGAACCGGCGCCCGTTCCAGCCGCGGGCCCGCGGCACCGGGTACTGAACCTCGGCGGCCCCGAATCCAAAGACATGGTCGACTTTGCCCGGGAATGGCAGCGGGCCACCCGCGCAAAGGGTCAACTCGTGCGCTTCCCACTGCCCGGCACGATGGGCCGCTACCTGCGCGAGGGGTTGAACCTGGTGCCGGAGGCGCGACACGGCACCGAGACTTTCCGGGGCTGGCTGGAAAACAGCGCAGATAGTTTGTAGCCTAGGGACACCGGCAACGCCGTTCCGTCAGGACCGGCGTTGCTTCGGGGCTATAGCTCAGTTGGTAGAGCGCTTCGTTCGCATCGAAGAGGTCAGGAGTTCGAAT
>NZ_CAKKMM010001532.1:0-1158 GCF_918698205.1 Microbacterium sp. Bi128
TTCGAGCTCGCGCCCAAGTCCGTGGTCCGGGACATGTACGAGCGCGCCATGAACTTCGGCGAGTTCGTCCAGTTCTACGGCCTCGCCCGCTCGGAGGGGATCGTGCTGCGCTACCTCGCCGACGGTTTCAAGGCGCTCCGCCAGACGGTCCCGCAGGATGCCCTCCGTGAGGACCTCGAGGACCTCATCGCCTGGCTGGGCGAACTGGTCCGGCAGGTGGACTCCAGCCTGCTGGACGAATGGGAAGAGCTCACATCCGGCGCGGCGCCCACACCGCACGACGCTCCGCCGCCCCCGCCGCCGTCGCTGACCTCCAACATCCGGGCCTTCCGGGTGATGGTGCGCAACGAGATGTTCCGCCGCGTGGAGCTGTTCGCCGATGAGGCCGCCACCGCCCTGGGCGAGCTCGACGCCGGCTCCGGCTGGGACGCCGAGCGCTGGGAAGATGCCCTCGATGACTACTTTGATGAGCACAACGACATCGGCACCGGACCGGACGCCCGCGGTCCCGGGCTGCTGATCATCACCGAGGAACCCGGGGTGTGGAAAGTGCGGCAGATCTTCGATGACCCCGCCGGCAACCACGACTGGGGCATTTCCGCCGACGTGGACCTGGCGGCCTCGGACGAGTCCGGGACCGCCGTCGTCCGCGTCACGGACGTCAACCGGCTCTAGGCGGGACGGCACGGGGGCTGGCCTGCACGGGGGCGGCCGTCGCCGGCGCCGGTACCCCAGCCTGGGCCATGGCGCCGCGGGTAAACTCGGACAATGAGTGTAATCCGGCCTGCCACGGCGCATGACGTCCCTGCCATCCTGCAGATGATCCACGACCTCGCCCTCTACGAGAAGGAACCGGACGCCGTCCGGAACACCCCCGAGATGCTCACCGAGGTCCTTTTCGGCGAGCATCCCAAGGTCTTCGCCACCATGGCGGAGAACTCCGCGGGCGAGGTCCGCGGCTTCGCCCTCTGGTTCCTGAACTACTCCACGTGGGAGGGCGTCCACGGGATCTACCTCGAGGACCTCTACGTCCGGCCGGAGGCCCGCGGCGAGGGCCACGGCAAGGCACTGCTGCAGCACCTGGCAGCGACCGCCGTCGACCGGGGCTATGCGCGCGTCGAATGGAGTGTCCTGGACTGGAACGAGCCCTCCATCAGG
>NZ_CAKKMM010001533.1:0-1158 GCF_918698205.1 Microbacterium sp. Bi128
CCCTCGCCCCCGCCGGTGCGGGCGGTCGCGATGTCGACGTCGTCCGCCTCGCGTTGCACGAACCGTCCGCCGTGGCCCGCACCAAGGACGAGCCCGCCGAAGAGGACCGCGCCCCCCGCGGCGTCATCGTCGACATCTCGCGCAAGCGCGTGCTCATCGACGGCGAGTCGGCGGCGTTCACGTTCAAGGAGTTCGAGCTGCTGCAGTACCTCGTTCTGCGCGAGGGCCGCACGATCGAACGCGCCGAGCTCGTGTCGTCGCTGTGGGAGGGCGCGACCGACGACGAAGCGCCCGGCGAGCGCACGATCGACGTGCACGTCCGCCGCCTGCGCGCCAAGCTCGGCGTGTACGAGGACATCGTCCGCACCGTGCGCGGCGTGGGCTACCGGTTCGACCGGCACGCCGACGTCTCGATCCGGTACGGCCACGGCACCCCCTCGCCCGACCGCTTCTGAGTCCTTCCCGGGCGGGTCGCCCTCGGACCGCGGCGATGTCGGCGGGCGGACGTAGGGTGTCCGCATGAGATCGACCCGGGTGTCCACGCGGCTGCGGCCGCGCGAGACGAGCCCGGCGTCCGCGGCACCCGTCGAAACCGAGTACCGCCCGCGGCAGCCCATCGATGTCGGGCGCGCGGTCGCCGCGCAACGACACGGACGCAACGACCCCACGTACGCTGCGACCGGATCCCTCGGGGCGGGTGGCGTCGTCTGGCGGGTGAGCCGCACCCCGGACGGGGTCGCGACGCTCGCCCTACGACGGACCGCCGACGGCACCGTCCGCGCGGCCGCGTGGGGCCCGGGCACCGATTGGGCGCTCGATCAGCTCCCCGCCCTGTGCGGAGCGAGCGACGATCCCGACGGATTCGACGCGTCGCGGCATCCGTCGGTCGCCGAGTGGCATCGACGGCATCCCGATCTGCGCATCGGACGCACCGACCTCGTGTTCGACGCCCTGGTCAGCGCGATCATGGAGCAGAAGGTGACCGGTATGCAGGCGTTCTCGGCCTGGCGGAGCATCGTCACGTGGTACGGCGAGCGCGCCCCGGGGCCCACGCCCCACCCCTTGTTCGCCCCACCGGATGTCGAGGGGTGGCGTCATGTGCCGTCGTGGGCCTGGCATCGCGCCGGTCTCGAGCCGCCGCAGTCGCGCACGATCGTC
>NZ_CAKKMM010001534.1:0-1158 GCF_918698205.1 Microbacterium sp. Bi128
ACGATCTCATCATGGCTGAGGCCGACGAAGTTCCACCACATCACGATTTTTTCGCCCAGCGGCTCTCCGCCGATGAGGAGAACGCGGGCTCCCTCGCTGCCCGCGACCAGGGTCAGGGACCCGTGGCCGACGGGCAGGTACGCGAGGTTGTCCGTCGGGACCGGCTGCCCGTCCAAGGCAAGGTTGCCCGAGTCCACGAGCAGGCCGTGTTCGAAGGACACATCTGTTGCAAGCGTCAGCTCCGTCCCCGCTTCGAGCAGGAGCTCGGCACCGAGCAGGGGCGTGTGGGTGGTGACGGGCGAGACGGACCCGGCGAGTGCGCCCAGGAAGACGCGCATGGTCCAGCCGTTTCCGCTGACCGGCTCCGGACGGTAGTGCTCAAAAGTGGGCGCCATGTGGCGTGCCGTGTCCGGCAGCGCCACCCACAGCTGCGCGCCGTGCAGGACGGTGGTGTCCGGGGTGGAAAATTCCGAATGGCTGATGCCGCGGCCGGCGGTCATGAGGTTCACTTCACCGGGCCGCACCGCTGCGTGGAAGCCGGCCGAATCCCGGTGTTCGATTTCGCCTGTGAACAGCCAGCTGACGGTTTGAAGCCCGGTGTGCGGGTGGCGCGGGACTTTCATGCCGCCGGAATCGCCGACCTGGTCCGGGCCGTAGTGGTCCAGGAAGCACCACGCCCCGATGAGGCTGCGCTGGCGCTGCGGAAGGGTGCGCCGCACATCCATCGCGCGGGGGCCGCCCAGCGGGACCTGCCGCGGAACCAGGAGTTCGACGCCGGCGCAGGTCCCGTCCGTTTCGCAAAGGATTTCCTGGGGCGCGACTTCGGTATTGCTCATGATGACAGCCTAGCTTCGCGCGGTCCGCGGGTCAGCCTTCGGCACACGGCCTGGACTTCCAGGACCGGGCCTCACATCCAGGCCGAACGGCGCAATGGGGGTTCCGCGCCGCCCGGGCGCTGGACCAGGATCTGGTTCACGCCCGTGATGCCAGCCTCGAAGCCGAGTGCGCTCGCGGCCATGTAGAGCCGCCACACCCGGGCCCTTCCCAGTCCGGCCAAACGCACGGCCTCGTCCCAGTGCTCCTCCAGGTTCCGCACCCACGCCCTGAGCGTCAGGGCATAGTGGGGCCGCAACGCCTCGACGTCCATGATCTCCAGGC
>NZ_CAKKMM010001535.1:0-1158 GCF_918698205.1 Microbacterium sp. Bi128
ACGTACGCGCCCTCCGACCCGAAGCCCCATCGCGCGACCGCGACGGCGTAGTTGCTCGCCGAAGGCAGCAGCATCGTCGCGAGGGCGTCGTGGAGCGACATGCTCGATCCGTCCGGCATCCGGGCGATCGTGACCCCGCGGACGTAGAACTGGTCGTACAGGTCGGTGTCGGCCTCGGTGAAGGCGAGAGTGGGGCCGGGATCGTTCGCCCCGTCGAGCGGATGCCGGTCCAGCACGACGAGCGCGGTGACGAGCTTCGCGATGCTCGCGATCGGCCGCGGATCGTCGCCGCCCGAGGCGACCCGCGCGCCGTCGGCTTCCGCCCCGAGGTAGTCCTCGCCGCCGGTGACGCTGACGCGCATCGCCCCCGACGCCGGCATGCCGATCGCCGCGGGTTCGCCAGCGGCGACGGCGGGCGGTTGAGTCGTGACGGTCGGCGGAGCCAGCGGTGCCGCCGAGGCCCACCACACGTATCCGCCGCCCGCGCCGAGGACCACCAGCACGCTCACCAGGAAGACGATGAGGACGATCCGCCCCGCCCGGCCCGATCCGGATGCCGCGGGCGCCTCGTCCAGCAATCCCGCGAACGCGCTCAGCTCATCGGTATGCTCCTGCGTTTCCCCCATGCGTTTCCCCCCTGCGCACTCCCACGAACCTAACCCGTCGCGATGTCGCGTCGCGCGCTCTTCCTCACCCCGAGCGGTTTTTCAAGCCCCCCGACGGGGTCGGAAGCGGTGTCTACCGTGGAGGGCATCGGGAGATACCCGGAATACCACGACGGGAGGAGCCGACATGGGACTCGACGACAAGATCAAGAACGCCGCGGAAGACCTGACCGGTAAGGCGAAGGAAGCCACCGGCAAGGCCACAGACAACGAGCGTCTCGAGGCCGAAGGTCAGGCCGACCAGACCAAGGCCAACGTCAAGAAGGCCGGCGAGAACGTCAAGGACGCCTTCAAGTAAGTCGCCCTCCCCGAATGCCCCGACCCGTCGCGGTCGGGGCATTCGTCGTTTCCGGACGGTGACGCGCAGGCCCGGCGCTCGCCGCGCCCCCGGGGGTGCTGGGCACGGCGATCATCCCCGGGATAATGGCGGCATGACCGCTGCCGTTCCCACCGAGACCCCCACGTTGGTCTCGGGCACCCCCGTCGTCCTCCG
>NZ_CAKKMM010001536.1:0-1157 GCF_918698205.1 Microbacterium sp. Bi128
AAAGCCGTCGCCGCGGTCTCCGACGCCGTGCGCCGCGCCCGCGCCGGGATCAGCGACCCCAACCGGCCCACCGGCTCCTTCCTGTTCCTCGGCCCCACCGGCGTCGGCAAGACCGAACTCGCCAAGTCCCTCGCGGACTTCCTCTTCGACGACGAGCGCGCGATGGTGCGGATCGACATGTCCGAATATTCGGAGAAGCACTCCGTGGCCCGGCTCGTCGGGGCGCCTCCCGGGTACGTCGGCTATGAGGAGGGCGGCCAGCTTACCGAGGCCGTGCGGCGGCGCCCGTACTCCGTGCTGCTGCTCGACGAAGTGGAAAAGGCCCACCCCGAGGTCTTCGACATCCTCCTGCAGGTGCTCGACGACGGCCGGCTCACCGACGGGCAGGGCCGCACCGTGGACTTCCGCAACGTGATCCTGGTGCTCACATCGAACCTGGGCAGCCAGTTCCTCGTGGACCCCAACCTCGACGCCGCGGCCAAGAAGAACGCCGTCATGGCCACGGTCAACGCTTCTTTCAAGCCGGAGTTCCTCAACCGGCTCGATGAAGTGGTGCTGTTCGATCCGCTGAGCGTGGAGGAGCTCTCCCGGATCGTGGAACTGCAGGTCAAGGAGCTGGGCGAGCGGCTCAAGGGCCGCCGGCTGAACCTCGAAGTTACCGAGGGTGCCCGCGCCTGGCTGGCCGTATCCGGCTTCGATCCCGCGTACGGCGCGCGGCCGCTGCGCCGCCTGGTGCAGCGCGAGATCGGCGACCGGCTGGCAAAGGCCATCCTGGCCGGCGAAATCGCCGACGGCGACACCGTCCTGGTGGACACCGCGCCGGACCTGATGGAACTCACCATGGGCGGGCTGCGGGACGGGGAGCTGACCAGCGGCGGCGCGGCCACGGGCACCGGGCTCTCGGTCCGCCGCAAGGAGTAGGCGCCGCCGGGCAAGCCTAGGGCAGCAGGGACTCCTTGATGACGTTTCCGCCGTTCGTCGCGGCGTAGCAGTCGACCCGCCGGTCGCCCATCTCCCAGCTGCGCGGGCTCGGGTAGGCCAGCTTGTAGCTCAGGTCGTAGTCGCCGGCCTTTGCCGTGAGCGGAGCCGCCTTGCAGGCATCGCGTGCCTTCTGCTTGAGCTGGTCCCGGCCGGGGTACGAGTCATCTGGCCCGTAT
>NZ_CAKKMM010001537.1:0-1156 GCF_918698205.1 Microbacterium sp. Bi128
GTGCTGGAGCTGCCCTCCTACGATGAGGCTTTGGAGTGGGCCGCGAAGATCGCGGCCGCCTGCCGTTGCGCGCAGGAGGTGCGCGCCTTCCAGTACGACCCCGCCAGCTAGGTGACTGCGCGGCGGGGGTGGCTTACACTGACCTCGGCTGGTGGGCGCCGGGGGAGGGCACGTGTCGAGACGACATCTTTGTGGGGCAGTAGTGGTGGCTTTCGGGCTGGCCTTGGCCGGGTGCTCTGGATCCCCACAGCCCGGTCTGGCCTTCACCTCGCCCACCATGCGTGCGGCACCCTCAACCCCGAGTCCTCAGCCGAGCCCGTCCATCGCCCACGACGGCAACGTGAAGGGAAACAGCGCGGTGAGCGTAACCGTGGCACCTGACATCTTCGACCAGCAGGGCGAGAGGTACGAGGAAGGACTGGGTGACGGATGGGAAACGTCACCCGGGTTCCTTGTCGAGACCGACGACCAGGACAAGGCCGCCGCGGCATTGTATGCCGCGGGAGAGCGCTTTTATTCGGTGGACCAGAACGGCAAGGAACTGAGCCCCGCCGAAATGACTGGCGACTACCCCCAGTACACGCCAAACTACGTCTCCGATGTCTATCTGACCGAACTTGGCCCCATGATTTGGACTGACACCAAAGGCGAACTCTCGATAGGCATGGCGGAGAGGATGCTGCTCATACTTGAGACTGAGCTCCGCGCCCAGGGGATCACGGCCCATGTGACTGCTCCACCGGCTGACCTCTCACTCGACGGCACGCCCATCTGGCGGCCTCCCACCGAGACCGCCATGCACGCGGGAGCTGACGTGAAGGCGCCGACGACCGAATAGCGGCGGCGGGAGAACCTCGGGGCACCGTTCCCCGCCCCGGACCGGCGCGGAACGCCGACGTCGTCGGTCAAGTGTCTAGACACCCGCAGTGGCGCGGGAGCATCCTAAACGTGTGCGCGTTTCGGGAGGAGAGCGGCCACGGGGCAGGGAGATCCCGTCCCGGCTGGGGAATCCTGGGGAACCGGTGGACCGCTGGCAGTCCCACCTTCCAGGCGTGCGGACACGATCGGCGAGGGAACCGGGGACCAGATCATGGACGAAACATCCGATACGCGGCAAAGGCTGTCCAACCGCATCGACCAGAAGCAACGTCATTTG
>NZ_CAKKMM010001538.1:0-1156 GCF_918698205.1 Microbacterium sp. Bi128
CGTGTAGCCGGCCGGTGTACCGGCCAGGTTGCCCAGCTGGAACTTGCAGTCGGCGGTTCCGAAAGCATCCGCCTTGAGCGAGTGCGCATTGGTGTTGCGCATGATCATCTCCGCGAAGGAGTTGCTCTCCAGCTGCGACCGCAGGTTCATGCCCGGCGTGCGCGCCAGGTAGTACAGGCGGTCACCGTTCTGCAGGTCGGTCATCTGGTTCTCGAACACGTAGTTGAACGTGCTGCCCAAGAGTCCGCCGAAGAGGTTGGTCTTCTCCGCCAGGCCGCCAACCCAGAGGTCGACCCGGTTCAGGCCGGTCTCCTGAGTGGCCCACGGTCCGGCACTGTTCATGAAGTCGCTCATGTCAGCCGTGGGAGGAGTCGCCAGGGTGCCCGGATCGACGATTGCCTTGGCCGCTGCCCGCTTGCCCGCCAGCGTGGTTTCGCTGGTGATGGTCGGGTAGGTGCCGTAGGCGGCAACAAAGTTGACCAGCGATTCCGGGTGCTTGAGGTTCTGCCCGAAGTCGGCCCAGCTCGTATACGGAGCCAATTGAGCGTCGCCCGTGGCGTCGTTGATCTGGCGCCGCAGCTCATTGAGCGGCGGGACGCCTTCGGAACGTGCACGGGTCATGTTGATCGTCGCCAGGTCCAGGGGAAGACCCAGCAGGTTGTTGCGCAGCGTGCCCGTCACGAACTCGTCGAGTTCGTTGCCGACCTGGTCGCTCATGCCCATGACGATGCTGCCTGCGGCCTCTTCCGAGGTCAGGGACCCCGCCGATCCGCCGTTGGTGTACTCGGGCGGGTTCAGGAAGCCATGGAGCAGGGAAATGGAGTTGTCGGTGCCGTCCGCGTTGGTGCGCGAGATCGTCTCCGTCAGCATAGAGTGGCCGAAGCGGTAGACCGCGTGGGCGAACTCCGCCCTCACGGCCGCGTTGAGGTCCGTGTGGTAGACGTGGAAGGGCTGGATCGCGGGTTGGACCTTGCGGCCGAACTCCTCGAACACCAGGTGCTGGTATTCCATTTCCGTGACGAACCGTGCCGCCTGGAACAGGCGTTCGCCGTTCCAGCCGTTGGCACCGGCAGCCAGCTTCCACTCCGCCAGTGCGGCGACGCCCTTGGCCGAAGTGTCGTTGGTCAGGGTGGTCTCGATGTCCGCGACGAGCGCG
>NZ_CAKKMM010001539.1:0-1156 GCF_918698205.1 Microbacterium sp. Bi128
GGGGCAAGGGGTAGCGGGCGATTCACAGGTGAGCACCGGACGCTCACCGGCGTGCGCGGCAACGGTGCAGTCGTCTGTTTTCGTCGCCAAGCCGCTTATTGCCGCGGGCGGCCGAACCGCCGACGTATGCTAAATCGCACAAGCAACGGACAGGAGGCCGAGGTGGCCCAGACGACGGAAACCGGAACGACGGCGGCCGAGGTGATGGCCGAGCTGGCTGACCTCGAGGACCCGAGGATCCGGGACGTGAACGCCAAGCACGGTGACGACCACGGGGTGAACCTCGGCAAGCTGCGGGCGTTGGCCAAGCGGCTCAAGACGCAGCAGGAGCTGTCCCGTGAGCTGTGGGGGACCGGTGATACCGCGGCGCGGCTCCTGGCGCTCCTGATCTGCCGTCCGAAGGCTTTCGACCGTGATGAGTTGGACGGCATGTTGCGCCAAGCGCACACTCCCAAGGTGCAGGACTGGCTCGTCAACTATGTGGTGAAGAAGAACCCGCATGCCGAGGAACTGCGCGTGGCCTGGTTCGCCGATCCGGACCCGCTGGTGGCAATTGCCGGCTGGGCGCTGACTACCGACCGCGGTGCGAAGAAGCCGGAGGGCCTCGACCTGCCAGGACTGCTCGACATCATCGAGGCGCAGATGAAGGACGCCCCGGACCGCTTGCAGTGGGCGATGAACCACTGCCTGGCCCAGATCGGGATTGAGCACCCCGCACACCGCGCCCGCGCAATCGGCATCGGCGAGCGCCTCGAGGTGCTCAAGGATTACCCGACGCCGCCGAACTGCACCTCTCCGTTCGCGCCGATCTGGATCGCCGAAATGGTGAACCGACAGGACGCCAACTAGGACTCAGGGCGGGGGGCCTTTCACCCGTACTCACCCTCTTCGAGCCGCCGCACCAACCTGCGGATCACCCGTGACACCACGAAGGCTTGACGTGACACCACCGTGGTGTCACTATGGTGGCATGGAACTCGGACAATACGTCAACGACCTACAGCGGCAGCTAGTGGATGCCGCGGAGAACGGCTCGGAGGACACCCGCGCCGTGGCCGAGCGGCTCGCCGCCGGACTGGACGCCGCGACCCGGCTCGTGCTCCTCGACGTTCTCTCGGCTGCGGTCGGCGAGATCACCCGCGACCTCGCACCCGGA
>NZ_CAKKMM010001540.1:0-1155 GCF_918698205.1 Microbacterium sp. Bi128
GGCCGAAGTGGCTGAACGGGTTGGCGAAGATCTGGTAGAAGTTGTCTTCGTTGGTCGTAGCCATCGAAGCGCCCCACAGGATCCACATGATGCCGACGGTTCCAATGGCGACGAAGCTCATCATCATCATGTTCAAAGCCGACTTGGCGCGGGTCATGCCGCCGTAGAAGAATGCCAGGCCCGGGGTCATGAACAGCACGAGTGCCGCGGCCACCAGGAGCCAAACGAGACCTGCGGTGAGTTCCATGGTCTACGTCCTCTCTTGCTATTAGGTGCGGAGTAGTCCGCCGGTCCCAACGCATTTATTTGCGTTCTAGAAAGAGTTTCGCGGGGCCGTGTTTCGCTGGCGGAGGATTTATATTGCCGGGTTGTTACAAGAACCTCCCGGACGTAAATGGTGCATCTCACACTTGTTACGGTTATGTTTCAGCGGATTATTCCCGCACTTGTTGGACCCGCCGCCAGCCGGCACCGCATCTTCCCAAGGACGAACGCATTATGAGCAAGACCTCCCGCCCCGCCGGCGACGCCGCAGCCGAGGTGCCCTCCCGGGCCCCGGGCCGTTCCCGGCTGCCCCGGGACATCAAGGTGATGCTGGTGGCGGCCTTCCTGATTGCGATCGGCTTCGGCCTCGTGGCACCGGTTCTGCCCCAGTTCGCCACCACGTTGGACGTCGGGGCGACCGCCGCGGCCGTGATCGTGAGCATCTTCGCTTTCATGCGGCTCGTCTTCGCACCGGCCGCGGGCACCCTGATCGTGAAGCTGGGCGAACGGCCGGTCTATGTGGCCGGGCTGCTGATCGTCGCGGTGTCCACGGCCGCCTGCGCCTTCGCCCAGAATTACTGGCAGCTGCTGGTCTTCCGGGGCCTCGGCGGGGCTGGCTCGGTGATGTTCACGGTGGCGTCCATGGCGCTCGTGGTCCGGCTCGCGCCGCCGGAAAGCCGCGGCCGGGTCTCCGGGGCCTATGCCTCCGCCTTCCTGATCGGCAACGTCTGCGGCCCCATCGTCGGCGGGATGCTCGCCAGCTTCGGCTTGCGGGTGCCGTTCCTGGCCTACGCGGGGGCCCTGGTGCTGGCCGCCGTCGTGGTGCAGACCCAGCTCAGCCATGTCCCCGCCGCCTCGCGGCAGCCCGGCGCCACGGCCCCTGCGATGGAA
>NZ_CAKKMM010001541.1:0-1154 GCF_918698205.1 Microbacterium sp. Bi128
CCCTTGGGGACCTTCAATACCAGAACGCCACCCTTGCCGAGTTCATGGGGGCCGGCGCCTACAACGACACATTCGGCGCCCTGAAGGCCATCACCTCGCCGGTGCTCGGCAACCATGAATACCTTGACAACACCCGCGGCTATTTCGACTATTTCTATGGCCCCGGCGTCACCACGGGCGACTTCGGGACCCGTACGGACGGCTACTACTCGACGACGATCGGGGCCTGGACCTTCATCGCCCTGAACAGTGAATGCGGGCCCGGCGGGGTGAGCGGTGGATGCGGTGTCGGCAGCCCGCAATATTTGTGGCTGCAGGACCGTCTCACCAATTCCCCGACGGCGTGCACCCTCGTGGCGGCGCACCATCCACGCTGGTCAACGGGCGTGAACCACGGCTCCTACCCGGAACTGGGACCTATGTGGGACCTCATGGCCGGCCACGGTGTCGACGTCATGATTTCCGGGCACAACCACGTCAGCGAGATCTTCAAACCGATCGGCGCCTCCGGCTCAGGCACGGTGCCGGCGCTCTCCCCGACCGGGATCCGGTCCTTTACCGCGGGCGCCGGCGGGGCGGATCTCCAGGCGTTGTCGGCCAACACCGACCCCCTTCTGACCGCAATGGTGGCCCGTGGCCGAAGCGCCTTCGGGCCGCTCAAATTGACCCTGAACGCGTCGTCCTACTCCTGGCAGTTCCTCCCCCTTCCCGGCATGACGTTTACGAACGTGGGCACCACCGGTTCCTTCTCCGGCAGCGACACTTGTCACTGACACCCGCCTTCTCCCGCCGCCGCCACGCCCGGAATCCGGTCGATTTGGAATAGATTTCTACGCGGTGTAGAAATGAGGCATAGATATTTGTATTTGAAATGCAAGTATCGCCGCGGACCCGGCTGAAGACGCCGGGCCACTATCTCAGGAGTCAGCATGCTCTCGGACAAGTCCTTCCCCGTCATCGAGGCCACCCTGCCGCTGGTCGGTTCCCGGATCGGGGACATCACCCCCAAGTTCTACGCCCGCCTCTTCGCCGCCCACCCCGAACTGCTGGACGGCCTGTTCAGCCGCTCCAACCAGCGCTCGGGCAATCAGCAGCAGGCCCTGGCCGGAAGCATCGCCGCCTTCGCCAGCCACCTGGTGAACAACCCGGACACC
>NZ_CAKKMM010001542.1:0-1153 GCF_918698205.1 Microbacterium sp. Bi128
GGCCTGGGCCGGCCTGGTCATCGCCGCCCTGTCCGAACTAAGTTTCCTCTCCATGGTGATCGAGCCGCTCCAGTTCCTGCTGCCCGTCGGGCGGTTCGGCGGCCTCCTCTGGCTTGTTGCCGTCGGATTCCTGTTGCCGCGGAGCCGGGCTGCCGCGAACCGACGCGAACCGTGAGCCTGTCGAGCTGGCCGCCCGGTCTAGGCTCCCTCCCCGGAAAAGCCTCCGAGCACGCCCGCATCCGCGCGGCCATAGCGCACGCGCTCGATGGGACGGTGATGCAGCAGGGGTTGGCGGGCGGCTGAACGGCGCCCGGTCGACCGTCCGGCGCCTGATGTCGAGGGCTGTGCGGGCGTTTCCGCCGCCCCTTCGTCCTTGACGAGTGTCAGGTTGGTTCGGCGGTCCCGGGCAGTTTCTTCCCGGAGGGCGATCAGGTGTTCCGCCAGCGCTGCTTCCGGCCGGCCCGGGTTGGCCTGCAGCAAACGGCACAGCTGCTCCCGTGCACGGGCCTGCCCCGGCGAAGAATCAGACAGCACTTCGGCGATGATCTCGGTGGCCTGCAGGCGTATCCCCCGCGCCCAGCTGTCCTCCGGCCCATTGACCGACGCGTCCGTGGGCGTGTGTCCGTGTGAGGGTTCCGCACGGGACGACAAGTCAATGGACATTGGCGATTCCTTTGTTCCCGTTCCGGCAGAGCCCGGAACCGGCCACGATCCCGAGAGCCCTGCATACATTCCTGGAGCCAGCGGGGCGGAAGACCGTGAAGACACTTTACAACGGGAAAGACCGGTCTGTCTCGGATCGGGAGTGGATTTGATTGCGGTGCCAGGCCCTGTGGCAATTCCTAATCGCGGCTCTGGATGACTTCCTTCAGCCATGCGATTGCGTCGGTCCTGGATGTAAAGAACTCGTGCGGGTACTTGGTCTCCCGGCTCGTGGCGGAAGCGATCACCCTGTCGACTGTGCTGGATCCGAGGACCGCGATGGCCACCACGCCCCTGCTCTGTGCGAATTGGTATCTGGCCGCCGCGCTGAACACCACGTCGGTCATCTCGGAGAGCATTGGCATCGGCGTCCCGCCACTGATCCGGTCCACGGCAAGCATGGCGTCCCTGGCATCTTCGGCGTCCACAAAGGAACCCGGGCGCCAGACGC
>NZ_CAKKMM010001543.1:0-1151 GCF_918698205.1 Microbacterium sp. Bi128
TCGATGGCAGGGACAGTCGCCGCTCACCGGCACGTGAAAGGCGGCCGAATCGTGCGCTCGGATATTGCACCTGGCGGCATCTTCCCCGATTACGAGTTGCCTGACCACGAGAACATCCCCCGCAGGCTCAGTGAGTTGCAGGGGGAGGACCCGCTGGTCTTGATGCTGTCGCGCGGACACTACTGCCCTAAGGAGCATCAGCACCACCTTGAACTTGCGGCGTTCTACCCGAGGGTCGCTGTGGCCTACACGCGGATGGTGACCATTGCGACCGATGACCATCACGTGCTCCAGGAATTCCGTGGGTCCGTGGGGGCGCAATGGCCGTTCCTCTCTGATCCTGGCCGCACGGTGCAAAAGGATCTGGACATCCAGGAATACACCGACCCGGACCACGACCCGATGATCCCGCACACGCTCGTTCTGAAGCCCGGCTTGGTCATCCACAGCATCTACAACGGCTACTGGTTCTGGGGGCGTCCCTCCGTCGACGACCTCCGCCGTGACCTGCGCGCAGTGACGAAGGAGATCCGGCCTGACTGGGACCTCAGCACGCCCGGCCTCCGTGAGGCATGGGATGCGGGCAACTGGGCGCCCTTCCACGGATGGAACAAGCGGGTACGGCCGCACTGAAGACGTCGAGTCGGCCTCTGTCTGTGAAGGACGTGTGATGGACGCGTCTGAAGTTTTTGGCGCTCATAACGGGTGGCCGCAACTCCGGGGACACCTCCACATGTGGACGCAGATTGTCGGCAAGATCCGCATTGCGCACACTCCGATGCTGAACCACTGGTGGCAGGTGACGCTGTACCTCACCCCGCGCGGCTTGACTACGTCTTCCATCCCCGACCGCCATGACGCCTTCGACATGGAATTCGAATTCTCCGAGCACGTCCTGCGGCTAGACACCGGCAACGGCATGAGCGCCAACGTTAACCTCAGCCCGAAGCCGGTGGCCGAATTCCATGGTGAGACCTTCGATGCCATGAACCGCAGCGCTGGGCGAGCTTTCAGGTCGATGACGAGGACATCACCCCTCACCCAGTCTGGTATGGCTCGCAGGTGGGCCACTGGCCCGACGGCCTGGGACCGTTCGCTCGGCTCGCCCAGGAGCTAGAAGCCCTCAGCGACCTGTTCGAGAACGTATGGGG
>NZ_CAKKMM010001544.1:0-1151 GCF_918698205.1 Microbacterium sp. Bi128
GGTTCCCAGCGCTTCGGCACCCAGTACCGGGCGCTGGATGAGGAACACCACAGCTTCGACGACGGCGACCGGCTCCCGGTCGACCTGGCCCTGAACGCCGAAAGCCTCGGCGTGAAGGTGATCCGGATCGAACCGGGGGAGAAGGTCATCGCCGAGCTCGAGCAGGCCATCCGGGACGCCAAAGCAGCCCCCGAACGCGGCGGCCCGATCGTCATTCACGTTGAATCCGACCCACTGCTGGATGCCCCCAGCTCCGAGTCATGGTGGGACGTTCCGGTCTCCCAGGTCTCCGAGCTCGACTCCACGAAGCAGGCCTTCCAGACCTACACCGACCACAAGGCCCGCCAGCGCAAGCTGCTCGGCTGACCCCCTTCATCACCACGAACAGCCACAGACCAAGGAAGTCCACCACTATGTCAACGACGACCGTCACCACCATCAGCCACTTCATCAACGGCGCCGAAACCGCCGGTGAGGGCACCCGCACCCAGCCCGTCTACAACCCGGCCACCGGCGCCGTCTCCGCGGAGCTGCGGCTGGCCAACCGGGAAGACCTGGACACCACCGTCGCCGCCGCCCGCGCTGCCGCCGATTCCTGGGGCGACATCTCCCTGGCCAAGCGCACCGCGGTGCTGTTCAAGTTCCGCGAACTCGTCGCCTCCCACGTGGACGAGCTCGCCGAACTGATCACCGCCGAACACGGCAAGGTCCTCTCCGACGCCAAGGGCGAGATCGGCCGCGGACTCGAGGTCATCGAGTTCGCCTGCGGCATCCCGCAGCTGCTCAAGGGCGACTACTCGGACCAGGTCTCCACCGGCATCGACGTCTTCTCCTTCCGCGAACCGCTCGGCGTCGTCGCCGGCATCACCCCGTTCAACTTCCCGGTCATGGTCCCGCTGTGGATGGCCCCGATGGCGATCGCCACAGGCAACGCCTTCATCCTCAAGCCCTCCGAGCGCGACCCCTCCGCCTCGATGCTGCTCGCCAAGCTGTGGAAGCAGGCCGGGCTGCCCGACGGCGTCTTCCAGGTCCTGCACGGCGACAAGGAAACGGTCGACGGCCTCCTGACCCACCCGGACGTGGACGGCATCTCCTTCGTCGGTTCCACCCCGATCGCGAAGTACGTCCACGAGACCGCCACCGCCCACGGC
>NZ_CAKKMM010001545.1:0-1151 GCF_918698205.1 Microbacterium sp. Bi128
GGGTTGCGGCGCGCGCCGACGACGCGGAGTGGGGATGATTCGTGGTGGTCATTGCTGGGCTCCGATGCTGTTCTAAACGCTCATGCGCCGTGGTTGATCATGACGTGCTTGGTCCGGGAGTAATCGTCCAAGGCATACAGCGAGAGGTCGCGGCCGTAGCCGGATCCCTTGAATCCGCCCCACGGAACCTCGCAGGCCAACACCAGGTGTGAATTGACCCAGACGGTGCCGAAATCGAGCTGCTTCGGAATGCGGAGCGAGAGGCTCGAATCCCGGGTCCATACCGAGGCGGAAAGCCCGTAGGGACTCTCGTTGGCCCGGGTGATGGCCTCTTCAGTGGAGCTGAAGGACTCGACGGTGACCACTGGGCCAAAGATTTCGTGGGTAGCAATATGCGCCCCGGTCGGGACGTTGCTGATTACGGTGGGTTCAATGAAGTAGCCGGGGCCTTCCAAGGCCGAGCCGCCGATGGCCACCTGAAGGCCCGCAGCTTTTGCCTCGGCAAGGGCTTCCTTCACGCGTTCGAAGTGCGGGCGCGAAATCATGGGACCGATTTCCACGTCTTCCCCTGCGCCCGGAGCGCCGACGACGAGCGTGCTGACTTCGCGTACCAGGTGTTCGGTGAACTCCTCGGCCACGGACTCGTGCACGAGCACACGGCAGGCGGCGCCGCAGTCCTGGCCGGCATTCCAGAAGCCGGCGTTTCGCACGCCGGCGGCGGCCGCGCGGAGGTCGGCGTCGGGGAAGACAACAACCGGGGCCTTGCCGCCGAGTTCCAGATGGACGCGCTTGACGGACCTGGCCGCGGTCTCCGCCACTGCCTGTCCGCTGACGACGCTTCCCGTCAACGCAACGAGGGCGACATCAGGGTGTTCGGAGAGTCGCTGCCCAACGGTTCGGCCCTTTCCCGTCACGACGTTGAGGATGCCGTCGGGGATGCGTCCGGCGACAAGTTCTGCCAGCTTCAGCGTCGAGAGCGGCGTCTGTTCCGAGGGTTTGAGGACGATGCTGTTTCCGGCGGCGAGGATGGGCGCGATCTTCCAGGCAGCCATCAGCAGCGGGTAGTTCCAAGGGGTGATGACGCCGACGACGCCGACGGGTTCCCTGAGGATGACCGAGGTGTGTCCGGTGGCGTAGTCGCCGCCTGCCAT
>NZ_CAKKMM010001546.1:0-1150 GCF_918698205.1 Microbacterium sp. Bi128
CTGCGCGAGGCTGAGCAGGCGATCCGCACCCTGCCGTACGAGCGCGAACGGCCCGGCCTGGTCCGCGGCCCGGTGCTGTTCAGCGCCGGTTTCGAGTCCCTGGCCATGGTCAAGCTCTTCGACCCTGACGAATTCGCGGCTCCACCCAAGCTGGCCGACCCCATCGCGTTCTCCGACTCGGACCGGGCGCGCTCGCCCCGGACCGCCAAGGCCAGGCCGGAGGCCATCCGCGCCGCGCTCGCGGGGGCCTCAACCCTCACCGAGGCCTGGGCGCAGCTGCCGGCAGAGGAACGCCACATCAACTCCATCCGGGCCCTGTTGTCGCAAACCCTCCACGAAGGCGCCGGCTTCGACCGGGGGACCTGGGGCCCCATCGAATTCGAACAAATCGACGGCACCACCCGCACCGCCTACCTGCCCGTCGTCACGCTCGCGAAGGATTGACCATGACTGAAGAGACTGTGACCGAGACCCTGGCAGAGACCACGGCAGAGACCCTGACCGAGACCGCGACCGAGACCCTGGCAGAGACCGCGGCGGCGGACCCGCAGTCCGCGCCCGAGTCTGCGCCCGCGGACAGCGATGGCGCCCACGTCCGCAGCGACCCCTTCATCGTCACCCCCCGGGACACGTTCGTCGACGGCGCCGCGCTCTTCCCCGGCGACACCGGCGTGCTGCCCATGAAGGTGCGGCAGGCGCTCGTGAAGCTGCTCAAGGGCCCCTACATCGACGGCGGCCGCGACGAAAAGCTGTGGACCACGCTCCTGGACAACCAGCTGATCCTGCGCAGCCGCCTCTCCGAACTCTTCCTCACGCTGCAACTGGACCACGAGCGCAAGGTCGCCGTCCTGCGCCCGGTTGACCCCGAGGCGATCGGCGGCAGTACGCGTTCCAGTATCCTGCGCCAGCAGCGTGCCCTGAGCCGGGTCGAGACCATCGTCCTGCTCCGCCTGCGCCTGCTCCTGGACCGGCACGTCACCGCCCAGACGGACCCGACGATCACGCGCGAGGAAATCGCCGAACTCGTCGCCCACTACCAGCCCACCGGCCAGCAGGACGCCCTGCGCGATGCCGACGTCGTCAATCGCGCCATCACCAAGCTCCTGGCCCGCCAGCTCCTGCTCGCCACGGGCCTGGACGAGGTCTACAC
>NZ_CAKKMM010001547.1:0-1150 GCF_918698205.1 Microbacterium sp. Bi128
CGTCTACGGCATGGCGCCCTCCAGCAGCGGCGGCACCACGGTGGGCGAGGCGCTGAACATCCTGGAGCCTTCCAACCTGTCCGGGATGTCCACGCCGGGCGCCCTGCACCACTACCTCGAGGCCAGCGCGCTTGCTTTCGCGGACCGTGGCAAGTACGTGGGGGACCCCGCGTTCGTGAGCGTTCCCACCGCCGCGCTCACGGACCCGGTGTTCGGCAAGGAGCGCGCCTGCCAGATTGATCCGCTGCACGCGGCGGCGAAGCCGGTCGCGCCGGGGAATGTGTCCTCGTACGACGGCGCGTGCCCGGCCGCCGCCGTGGCGCCTGCGGTCGAGTTGGACACCGAGAACATCTCGACGACCAACCTGACCGTCGCGGACAAGTGGGGGAATGTGGTCGACTACACGCTCACGATCGAGCAGACCGGAGGGTCCGGCATGGTGGTCCCCGGCCGCGGCTTCCTGCTCAACAACGAGCTGACCGATTTCTCGACAGTCTACGACCCGGCCGACCCGAACCGGATCGAGCCGGGGAAGCGCCCGCGCTCGTCCATGTCGCCGACCATCATCCTCAAGGAGGGCAAGCCGTTCCTCGCCCTCGGTTCGCCCGGCGGATCGACCATCATCACAACTGTCCTGCAGACCATTCTGAACCGGGTGGATCTTGGCATGACCATCTCCGGGGCGATCGCCGCACCGCGTGCCTCGCAACGGAATGCGGCCAAGGTCACGGCCGAACCCGAGTTCATCGCCAAGTACGGCAGCCAGCTGGCACCGTTTGGCCATCAGCTCACGCCGTCGGGGGATGCGTTCACGTCGGCAGCGGAGATCGGCGCCGCGACCGCCATCGAGTTTCTGCCCGACGGCGGCATGGTCGCCGCCGCCGAGCCCGTCAGACGCGGAGGGGGATCGGCGATGGCCCTCAAGGCGTCGCGGAGGTAGAGCCAATCGCTAAAACCGTGATTCTGATCAACGGTCTTCCTGGCTCCGGGAAGACCACGCTCAGTCGTCAACTCGGCCAGGCACTGTCAATCCCCGTCATCTCCAAGGACAACCTCAAGGAAGCACTCGCAGACATCGCGTTAGGGAATGTCGGAAGCGGTCGGCTCGGGCAGATCGCTTCCGACACCATGTGGCAGTTGGCGGCGTCGA
>NZ_CAKKMM010001548.1:0-1148 GCF_918698205.1 Microbacterium sp. Bi128
CCTGTGAGCACCTCACCCGAAACTGCGGCCGCTGCGGCTCCCGCAGAAACAGAAACCGGCGGCCACGGCGACATCTCCGTCGGCGTCAAGGGCTCCAGCGGCAGCGGCGAGGCCACCGCCAGCGCCACCCGCATCACCCCCGGCAACGCCCTCCGTCCGGAAGACATCGCCCTCGCCGTCAGCCGCGGCTCCGCGAAGCCAAGCGAAGACGCTGCCGAGTTCGCCCTGCGCCTGGGTGACGACGCACTGATCCTGGCCCAGCGCCTGGGCCACTGGATCTCCCGCGCGCCGGAGCTCGAAGAGGACGTCGCCCTCGGCAACATCGCCCTGGACGAACTGGGCCATGCCCGGTCCTTCCTCAGCTACGCCGGCGGCCTGGACGGGCGCAGCGAAGACGATCTCGCCTACTTCCGCCGCGAGCACGAGTTCCGCTCCGCGGCGCTCTTCGAGCAGCCGAACGGGGACTTCGCCGTCACCATCGCCCGGCAGTTCGTGGTCAGCTACTACCAGTTCGAGCTCTACCGCCGACTGACGTCCTCCACCGACTCCACCCTGGCCGGCATCGCCGCCAAGGCGGTCAAGGAAGTTGACTACCACCGGGACCACAGTGCCCAGTGGGTGCTGCGCCTGGCCCTCGGCACGGACGAATCGCGCCAGCGCATGATCCAGGCGTTCAAAGTCATCTGGCCCTTCGTGGATGAGCTGTTCCGCGACGACGAACTCACCGGACGCCTCAGCGAAGCCGGCGCCGCGCCCCAGCCATCGAGCCTGCGCGACGACTTCGACCGGCTCACCGGCGAGATCCTGGCCGAAGCCGAGCTCGAGGTCCCCAACGTCCAGCCATCACCGGGCGGGGGCCGCCGCGGCCTGCACTCCGAACACCTCGGCTACCTCCTCGCCGAGATGCAGGTGCTCGCCCGCGAGTACCCCGGAGCCAGCTGGTAGAGACCATGGAAATGTTTGTCTCCGATCCGGAAACCGCCGAGCGCCGCAACGCCGCCAAGGGCAATACTGCCCGGGAGAAGGCCTGGGCGGTCGCTGCCACCGTGTGCGACCCCGAAATCCCGGTCCTCACCATCGCGGACCTCGGCATCCTGCGCGATGTCCAGGTCTCGACGGAACCAAGCACTGACGACGGCGGGATGGTT
>NZ_CAKKMM010001549.1:0-1148 GCF_918698205.1 Microbacterium sp. Bi128
GGGCCGCGCAGGAGCCGGTGATGGCCGCCGTGATCGTGCTCGGCGCCGTGACGGTGATCGGCTTCTCCGTGCGCGCGGCCGTGGTCGGCGGCCGCGCGGCGCGCGAGGTGACCGACCGGACGTGAGCGGGCACGGCGGTGCCGTGCCCCCGCTCGCCCCGTCTCGTGCCCCGGCGCTACGCTGGCGGCACCGACGGGAAGGACGCCGCTCATGCGCTTCGCTCACCTGGGGGTCGAGCCCCGTATCCACCCCGACGCCGTCGTCGCCCCGACCGCCGTCATCAGCGGCGACGTCACGATCGGTCCCGGATGCCAAGTCCTCCACGGCGCCGTGCTCACCGCCGAGGGGAGTCGGATCGTGCTGGGGGAGCACACGATCGTGATGGAGAACGCGCTGGTGCGGGCGAGCTCGACCCACGCGGTGCACGTGGGGGCTCACGCGCTGATCGGTCCCATGGCCAGCGTGGCGGGAGCCGACATCGGCGCGGAGGTGTTCCTGGCCACCGGCACACGGGTCTTCAACGGTGCCGAGGTCGGCGACAGGTGCGAGGTGCGCATCAACGCGGTGGTCCACTTGCGCACCGTCCTTCCGCCCGAGACGGTGGTGCCGATCGGATGGGTCGCGGTGGGCGATCCGGTGCAGCTGCTCTCGCCCGACCGGCACGACGAGATCTGGGCCGCCCAGAAGGAGCTCGACTTCCCGGGATACGTCTTCGGCCTCGACCGTGAGACGCCCGACCTGATGATCCAGCTCACCGAGCGGTACGGCCGCAGCCTCGCCCGGCACGCCCACGACCGCCGCCTCGACTGAGACGGGGCCGCCGCCCCGGCATCCGTCTCACGACCCGCGGGAACAGCGACGCGCCGACCCCTCGAAAGGGGCCGGCGCGTCGGAACGGATGCCGCTCAGCCGGTGTTCTGCAGACCCGCCGCCACGCCGCTCACCGACAGCAGCAGCAGGCGCTGGTGCTCGGGGTCGGTCTTGGGGGCGTCGGCGGGCGCATCGCGCAGGGCTCGCAGGGCGCGGAGCTGCAGGAGCGACAGGGCGTCGACGTACGGGCTGCGCATCTTGACCGCCCGCTGCAGGACGGGCTTGTTGCCCAGCAGCCCGCCACCGGTGATCCGCTCGACCCACGAACGGGTCAGGAG
>NZ_CAKKMM010001550.1:0-1148 GCF_918698205.1 Microbacterium sp. Bi128
CGACCGCGACTTCCTCTCGACCGCTCGACGGGGGATCTGACATGACCACCGCCCTGGCCGCCCCTCACGCCGCCGCCGTCGACGCGGGACGCTCCGCCATCGCCGCCGGGGGCAACGCCCTGGATGCCGCGCTCGCCGCGGCCGCGATGCTCACCGTCGTCTACCCGCACCAGTGCGCCCTCGGTGGTGACGTCATCGCGCTCGTCCGTCGCCCCGACGGCTCCACGACCGCGGTCGTCGCGGCCGGGACCGCACCGGCGGCCATCGCCGAGGCCTCCGCCTCCTGGCGCGAGATTCCCCGCGCGGGAGCCGCTTCGGTCACCGTCCCGGGCGTGCTCGCCGGGTGGCGCGCGATCGCCGAGCTCGGCGCCGCCCTGCCGCTGGGGCGCGCTCTGGAGTCCGCCGCGGACGTCGCCGAGAACGGGATCCCGGTCAGCGCCGGCCTCGACCGTGCCCTCGTCTCGCGCGCCGACGCGATCCTCTCGGACCCTGGCCTGCGTGCGGTGTTCACCCGCGACGATGCGCTGCTGGTCGAGGGGGACGCCCTCGTCCAGTCCGCGCTGGCGCGGTCGCTCCGGCACCTCGCCGACGACCCCGACGCCTTCTACCGCGGGGACATCGCCCGCTCCCTCGTGCGGACACTGCGCGCCGGGGGCGGCACGCACACCGCGGAGGACTTCGCCGGCTACTGCCCCGAGGTCGTCGACGCGCTCAGCGAGCGGATCGGCGGCGCCGTGTGGAGCGTGGCTCCGCCGCCCTCCGTGGGGGCCGTGCTCCTGGGCGTCATCGCCGCCGCCGAGGGCGACCCGGGTGCCGCTGCCCTGCTGGAGGCCAGCGTGCGGGGAGCGCACGCGCGGGGCGCCCACTTGGGCGATCCCCTCGCCGGGCCGGTCGATCTCGCGGCGCTCCTGGCGCTGCAGGGCCCGGCGCCCGGCGGGCCGGGGGAGCCGCGCCCGCAGGGCGACACCGCCGCGGTGGTCGCGATGGACGACGAGGGCTACGCCGTGACCATCGTGCAGAGCGTCTACCAGACCTTCGGCTCAGGGCTGCTCGACCCCGAGACCGGCATCCTGCTCCACAACCGGGGGAGCGCGTTCTCGCTCGACCCGTCCTCGCCCGCGGCCGTCCGGCCCGGCGCGCGCCCGCCC
>NZ_CAKKMM010001551.1:0-1147 GCF_918698205.1 Microbacterium sp. Bi128
CCTGGTCCGCGGGCACACGGTGGTGCACCAGCAGCTGCTGGAACTGACGGCCAAGGTGCGGCGGGACGGGGTCATCCTCGAACAGCAGCTGGAACTGCCGCGCGGCCCGCTCGGCCAGGGCACGATCGTTGTCCAGGTCCGGGCCGCCGTCATCACGGAGGAATATGTCCTCCTGCTGGCCGATGACCGGACAGAGTTCACCCGCACCGAGGAAGTCCGCAACGACTTCGTCGCGAACGTCTCCCACGAACTGAAGACACCGGTCGGGGCGATCTCCCTCCTGGCCGAGGCACTCGAGTCGTCCGCTGACGACCCCGAGGCGGTGAAGCGGTTCGCCAAGCGCATGCACAAGGAATCGACACGGCTTGCGGCGCTTGTCCAGGACATCATTGAACTCTCCCGGCTCCAGGGCGCCAACGTCGCGCAGCAGGGCCGCCCGGTGGACATCAACCTTGTGGTCAGCGAGGCCGTGGACCGCTCCGTGCTGCCGGCCGAGAGCAAGAACATCCAGCTAGTCGTCGGCGGGCACGCCGATGCCCTGGTCTACGGCGACCAGGACCTTCTCGTGACCGCCCTGCGCAACCTGATCGATAACGCCATCCGCTACTCGCCGGAGAACACCAAGGTAGGCGTGGGCATCCGGGCCAAGGACGGTCTCGTGGCGGTCTCGGTGACGGACCAGGGCGATGGGCTCAGCGCCGAGGACCAGGAGCGCGTCTTTGAGCGCTTCTACCGCGTGGATGCTGCCCGCTCGCGGCAGACCGGCGGCACCGGGCTTGGCCTGAGCATCGTCAAGCACGTCATTTCCAACCACGGCGGCGAGGTGACCCTGTGGTCCCGGCTCGGCCAGGGTTCCACGTTCACCATTCGACTTCCCGAGATAGAAGGGCAGGACGACGGCGACGCCCCCGCGGCGGGCAAGCCGGCTGCCCAAACTTCCAGTCGGGACCCCAGACCGCAACGACGTGACGCCGCAGGCGTCCATGAGCAAGGAGCTACCGCTTGAGCAGGATTCTGATTGTCGAGGACGAGGAGTCCTTCAGCGACCCCCTGTCCTACCTCTTGGGTAAAGAAGGCTTCGAAGTGGAGGTGGTGGACACCGGACTGGAGGCCATCACCGAATTCGACCGCAACGGCGCCGACCTCG
>NZ_CAKKMM010001552.1:0-1144 GCF_918698205.1 Microbacterium sp. Bi128
CCATAGCCACGCCCGGGAGCTCCGAGAGCCGGCCTTCGGCGAGGGCCATGAACCCGGCGCCGCCTTCGTGGCGGGTCACCACGGTTTCAATGGAGGATCCGTGCAGGCCGTCCAGCACATCCAGGAAACTCTCCCCGGGAACACCGTAGACGCGCTGGATACCGGCTCGTTCCAGCTGGGCAACAATCAGGTGCCCGGCGGTGGTTGTTGTACTCAATGCTTCATTCCCTTTTCTTCGATACTCAGTGCGGGGAGGAAAATGCCGGACAGCGCGGTCAATACGGACACCACCAGCAAGATGATGGCGCCGGGCCAGAACGAGTTGCCATTGGCGGCCACGAGGGCGGTGGCGATCAGCGGCACGAAGCCGGAGATGACGCCGGCGCTGTTGGAGGTGATGGCGACGCCGGTGTACCGGACCTTTGTGGCGAAGAGTGCGGTCAGGGCCGTTCCGGACACCGCGTAAGGGATGGACAGGGTGCACACGCCGATGATCATGGCGATGATGACCAGGGCGGGGTTGGCGGTGTCGATGGCCAGGAAGACCGGCACGGCGATGACGGCGGAGGCGATGCCGCCCCAGAGGATGACCTTGCTGGCGCCGTATTTCTCGCCCATGCGGCCGGCCCAGATCAGGGCGAAGATTTCGAAGACGGCCGCGAGGAGCGAGCCGAGAAGCAAGGTTTCGTAGGGCATCTTGAGCACCTTGGTGCCGTAGAAGACTACGAAGCTGGTGATGAGGTAGAAGCCGCCGATGCCCAGCAGCGCCGAGCACATGCCCACCAGGATCTGGCGCCAGCTCTTCGTCAGGACGCCGCGGATGGGGGCGTGCTCGGTCTCGCCGGACTCCATGAGGGCTTCGAATTCCGGGGACTCGCTGAGTTTGCTGCGGATCCACATCGAGATGGCCAGCAGCGGGATCGCCGCGATGAACGGGATGCGCCAGCCCCAGGCATCGAAGTTGGCTTGGCCCACCAGGTAGAGCATTCCGAGGAAGCCGCCGGAGGACAGGATGGTGCCGATAGGCGAGCCGAGCTGCGGGAGGGCAGCGTAGCGGGCGCGCTTGGCAACCGGGGCGTTTTCGACTGCGATGATCACCGAGCCGCTCCACTCGCCGCCGACGGCGAGGCCCTGCAGGATGCGC
>NZ_CAKKMM010001553.1:0-1143 GCF_918698205.1 Microbacterium sp. Bi128
GAAAAGGGCCCATTGGGGCCCCCTCGGTCATCTGGATTAAGCGTGTCATGTTAACGCTGTGTAAACAAGGGGTAATAGAGGCCAAGATGCCTCGAGACCGTGAGCGATGCATCACATTCAGTGGCGGCGTCCTCACATCTAGACGACTATGTCCGGTAGTGTGCCAGTGTGTCAAGGCCCCCTGTGAACCCTGAAGATCCCCGTGAAAATGCCGGCGAAAACCCCGGTGAGAATCCCCGCGAAAACCCCGGTGAGAGTCTCCCTGAAAATGCCGGCGGGCCTCCCGAAGCAAATTCACTGCCGAATCCGGGCGAAGCCCCTGGCAGTGGCCTTGTGCGGCCTCGGGGAATTGTTGTCATCGCTGTGGTCGTGGCACTGGAAGCCACGGCGCTGCTCGTGGCTGCCGTCTGGTACGGGACCCAGCTTCTGACCGGGGCGCCGGCGGCGCGGAGGAGTGCCGCCCGGCCGGCCGGGCGGAGCGCAGCCAGCTGGACGGGCGTCGCGCGGCCGTCGGAAATGACGACGGCGCGTCCCGGCGGAGGACTGTGCTCCGGTTCGAACCGGACCCCGAACGGCTCACTGTCCATGAGCCCGCGCGGACGTATCAGGACCGCCCGCCCCTGGCCGCGCGCGATGGCAGCGAGATCCACCCGTTGCCCAAAGCCCGGGCCAAATCCCGCGGTGAGGATCACCCTCCAGCCCAGGCTGTTCAGGGACGCCAAAGCCCTGTTGGCCTCGGGTGAGAGCAGATCGGCGTCATCTGCGAGCGCAATCGCTGTCCGGTCCAAGGTGCCCGCGAGCGCGCTGGCGTGGAGCCCGGACCAGTACTGGCCGGAAGCGGTTCCCGGTCGCGGCGCGAGCCAGGCGCAAGCAGGGTTCATCCCCGGCAGCGCAGCCAGCAGCGTGCTTTTCCCCGAGCCGGGGCCGCCGAGGACCGCGAGAACGCCGCCGGAGGGCAACTGGATCCCCTGCGGCCGCAGTTCGTCCCCGCCGACCCCGAGGACCAAAGCAACCGCCGGGCCGGGCATGGCGCCGGGCGCGGCAGCAGGCGCCGGAATCCTCTGCCCTGGACCGGAGCCGCACCGGGCCAGCACCTCGTCCACGGTCACCGACCCGGGCAGCGCGTCCACCCGGAAGGGCCTC
>NZ_CAKKMM010001554.1:0-1141 GCF_918698205.1 Microbacterium sp. Bi128
TGTTCGCACAGGGCCTTGGAGACTTCGACGCCGGACTTGGTCAGTTCGGTTTCGAGCAGCTTCTTGAGCATCGGCACGCAGGAACCGCAGCTGGTGCCGGCGCGGGTGCAGCCCTTGAGCTCGCCGAGTTCCCGGACCGGCGCGTTGCCGTCGCAGCTCCCGCAGCCGTTGACGGTGTCACGGATGGTTCCGGCCGAGACGTTGTTGCAGGAACACAGGATCGCGTCATCCGGCAGTTGGATCTCCAAGACTCCGTCCCCGGCGTCACCGCCGCCGGCCGCGGTGAGGTAGGCGCCGGGTTCGGCGGCCAGTTCGCGGCCCAGCATGGGGCGCAGGGAGGTGTAGGGCGAGGCGTCGCCGACGAAGATGCCGCCGAGCAGGGTCTTGGCATCGTCGGTGGTGACGATCTTCTGGTAGACGCCGCGGGCGGGGTCAGCGTAGACGATCTCGAGCGCGTGTTCCGTGCGGGCGAAGGCGTCACCGAAGCTGGCGACGTCGACGCCGGAGAGCTTGAGCTTGGTGGCGGTGTCGAAGCCGGGGAAGGTCGCGTCGCCGCCGTGCAGCCGGTCCGCGACGATTTCGGCCATCGTGTTGGCCGGGGCCACGAGTCCCAGGCACATGCCGCCGAAGTTGGCGACCTCGCCGATCGCCCAGATGCCGGGAACCTCCGTGGAACAGTCGTCGGAGATGACGACGCCGCCGCGCTGGCCGAGCTGGAACTGCTGCACTCCCTTTTGCCCATCCGGGCCATCCGCCGCCCGGAACAGTTCGTCTCGGGGCCGCACGCCGATCGCGACGATCACGATGTCGGCGTCGATGATCCGGCCGTCGGCCATGAGGACGCCGGTGACCTGGCCGTCGTCGTCGGAGAGGACCTCGGAGGGGAACACCCCGCCGTGGACGGTGAAGCCCTTGGCCTCGATCAGCCGGCCGAGCGCCTGCCCGGCACCCTCGTCCAGCTGGGTGTTCATGAGCCACGGCGAGCCGTTGATGACGATCGGGGTGGCGCCGAGCTGTTCGGTGCCGGCGGCTGATTCCAGGCCCAGCAGACCGCCGCCGATCGTGACCGCGTTGACCTTCCGGCCCAGCTTCGCGGTGAGGTCCGCGATGGCCTTGTTGATGGACCAGACGTCCTCAAGGG
>NZ_CAKKMM010001555.1:0-1141 GCF_918698205.1 Microbacterium sp. Bi128
GCCAGGGGGTCATCCACGAAGTGGACGTCCGCAGTACCCCGTCAGTCGATGCCTTCGCCGACCGCGCCATACAGGAATACGGCCGCCTGGACTACGCCGTGGCCAACGCCGGAATCCTGCGCAACTCGCCCCTGGCGGAGATGACCGACCAGCGCTGGCACGACATGCTCGACGTCGACCTCACCGGCGTGATGCGGACCCTGCGCGCCGGTTCCGCGAAGATGACCGACGGCGGATCGCTGGTTGCCGTATCCTCCATTGCCGGCGGCGTCTACGGCTGGGAGGAACATGCCCACTACGCGGCCGCCAAGGCCGGCGTGCTCGGCCTGATCCGCAGTGTGGCCGCCGAGTTGGGGCCGCGCGGCATCCGCGCCAACGCCGTTATCCCCGGACTGATCGAAACTCCCCAGTCCCTGGATCCGGTGAATTCCCTCGGGCCCGAGGGCCTGCAGCGCGCCGGTCTGGAAATCCCCTGGGGCCGCGTCGGACGGCCCCAGGAAGTTGCCAGCGTGATCGGCTTCCTGACCTCCGATGACGCTGTCTACGTCACGGGCCAGTCCCTGATTGTTGACGGCGGCCTCACCATCAAGATGCGTGCCTGAAAAGCCTCGGAAGGACAAACATGAACAACCCTGACGCCTCCCGAAACACGGAGGGCCGCGCCGTTGTGGTCACGGGCGGAGCCAGCGGCATCGGCAAGGCCATCGCCGAGGCCTTCACCGCCAACGGCGACAGAGTCGCCATCCTGGACCGGTCGGGCGCGGCGGGAAGCATCGCCGTCGACGTCTCAGACGAGGCGAGCGTGAAGGCGGCCTTTGCCGCAGCACGGTCCCGGCTCGGCAGCATCGACATTCTTGTGAACAGTGCCGGCCTGCTGACGGAATCGCCGCTGGAAGACATGACGCTTGCCATGTGGAACGAGACGATTGCCGTTGACCTGACCGGTGTCTTCCTCTGCTGCCGGGAGGTGGTGGGGGAGATGCGGCAGCAGAAGTGGGGCCGGATCATCAACATCGCCTCCCAGCTGGCCATCAAGGGCGGCACCGGGCTCAGCCACTACAGTGCCGCCAAAGCCGGAGTCGTGGGGCTGACCAAGGCCCTGGCCCTGGAAACTGCCGCCGACAACGTGCTGGTCAACAAC